>DATAUF010000148.1:0-1541 GCA_036268405.1 Mycobacteriales bacterium | reverse complement strand
TGACCGCAATGTTCCTGATCCAGGAGTGCAAGCCCGACGACGTTCGCCTGGGCATGCGGGTCGAGCCGGTGTGGGTCGACGAGGCGGACCGCAAGACCGACCTCGGCAACATCAAGTACTTCAAGCCGCTCGACGAGCCCGACGCGGACTACTCGACCTACAAGGACTACGTCTGATGCGCGGCATGGACCGGCCAGTTGCAATCATCGCCTCCGCGTCGTTCGAGACCCCGTCCGAGCCAGCGCGCAACGAGGTCGAGATGTTGCTGCCGGTAATCCAGAAAGCGATGGGCGAGGCGGGCCTGACCCAGCCCGACATCGGCTTCACCGTCTCCGGGTCGAGTGACTACCTACAGGGCTTCCCGTTCGCCTTCGTCAGTGCGCTCGACGCGGTTGGTGCGTGGCCGCCGGTCCGTGAGTCGCACCTGGAGATGGACGGCGCCTTCGCCCTCGCCGAGGCGATCGCCGTGCTCCAGGACGAGCACATCGACACCGCGCTGGTCTACGCATTCGCGCGGCCGTCGCGCGGCGAGCTCGACCGCACGCTGGCGTTGCAGCTCGACCCTTACACGGTTGCTCCGCTCAACCCGGACGCCCGTGGGCTGGCCGGTCTGCAGGCCCAGGCGATGCGCGACAGCGGTCGTTACGCCGACGTCCCCGAAGTGCCGCCGACGTACGTCGCGG
This sequence comes from Mycobacteriales bacterium, assembly GCA_036268405.1. Lineage (GTDB taxonomy): Bacteria > Actinomycetota > Actinomycetes > JAFAQI01 > JAFAQI01 > DASZTV01. The sequence continues at coordinate 858 of DATAUF010000148.1, read as the reverse complement.
ACGGCGCAACTGCGGTCGTCCTCGCGGTCGGCGATCGGGCGAAGGAGCTCAGCGCAAATCCGGTATGGATCACAGGGATCGACCACCGGATCGAGGCTCCTGCCCTCGGGGTCCGGGATCTGACTGTGTCGACGTCGGCCAAGCTGGCGGGCGAGCACGCTGGCGCCGCTGGCGTCGACGCGGCATGGCTGCATACGCCGTACCCGCATCAGGAGCTGTTGTTACGTGAGGCACTGGGTCTGGGTGACAAGCCGGCCCACATCGCGGCCGGTCCGATGATGGTCGGCGGTCTCGAGCGCTTCGCAGCGGCCGCCCGCGCAATCGCGAACGGCGAGGTCAACCGGGCGCTCGCGCACGCAACCAGCGGGCCGTGCCTGCAGCAGAACCTCATCGGTGTCCTGGAAGGTGCCAAGTGACAACCCAGGTAGCCGTCGTCGGCGTCGGCCAGACGAAGTACGCATCGAAGCGTCAGGACGTCTCGATCGCGGGACTGCTCCGCGAGGCCGCGAAGCGCGCTCTCGACGACGCAGGCATGACCTGGTCGGACATCGACGCGGTCGTGATCGGCAAGGCGCCCGACATGTTCGAGGGCGTCATGATGCCGGAGCTCTACCTCGCGGATGCACTCGGCGCGGTCGGCAAGCCGATGATGCGGGTGCACACCGCCGGCAGCGTCGGCGGCTCGACCGGTGTCATGGCGACTCATCTCGTTGCGAGTGGTGCGCACAAGCGGGTTCTGGTCGTCTGCTTCGAGAAGCAGAGCGAGTCCAACGCGACCTGGGCGCTGTCGATCCGGCTGCCGTTCACCGGCGGCTCGGTCACCGGCGCCGGCGGCTTCTTCGCGCCGGTCATCCGGGC
>DATAUF010000147.1:0-2479 GCA_036268405.1 Mycobacteriales bacterium | reverse complement strand
GCGACGTGGTCGTAGTAGCCGCCGTGCTCGTCGTAGAACCAGATCAGCAAGGTGCGGTGCCACTTCGGTCCTTTCATGACCGCATTGACCACGCGGGAGACGAACGCCTCGCCGAGCTGCACGTCCTCGGGGTTCTCCTCGGACTCACACGTGATGTCGATCGCCGTGTCGGGGAGCCGGGTAAAGGTCGGGATCGGCGCCGGCAGATCCTCGATCACCCCGGGGATCTGGCTCTGGATGGCGCCCATGTTGCAGTCGACGAGGCTGACCGCGGGCAGCGAGCCCGTCGCCGCGTCGAGGTAGAACTGCTCGATGCGCCGTAGGTGGGTGGCGTAGCGCAGCTCGGTGTCGAGAATGATCGCCGTCGTCGGGGCATCGCTGAAGTAGTTGGCCCACGGGATGCGGTGCTTGCTGAGCTGATCCCAGATCGTGCCGTTGTGCGGGTAGCGCGTGACTGTCGCCGTATCTGTCTGGATGACGCCCGACGCGGTGCCCGCCATCAGGAACCGGCGGTTGGGGTAGGTCTGCGCCGGCGCCGAGCAGAACCACCGGTTCGCCAGCGTGAAGGTCTTGGCCAGCGAGTAGTAGAAGGGCAGGTCGTCCTCGGTGTAGTAGCCCATCGAGCCGGGACCCGTCGTGGCGAAGCCCGACATCGCGCCGTTGGCGATCTGGATGTGGGAGTCGTTCCAGGACTGGCTGCCCGTGTCGTCGGCTCCGATCGCGCCTGACTGCGGGTAGGCGTACATGCGCTCCTTGCCGAGCGGGTTCCAGTTGATCGGCTCGTCACGCTTGTTGAACGTGAATCCATCCGCCTTCGGCTGGCCGCTGACCGGAAGCATGCCGAGGTAGTTGTCGAAGGAGTGGTTCTCCTGCATCACCAGCACGATGTGATCGAACGGGAACGCTCCGGTGAACTTCCCGACGGCATGCTTCGGGTACGGCAGCGCACCGGCCTCCCGGATCCGGCGGCCGCGATGGGTGGCGCCCAAGGCTGCGTTCCACGGCCCGACCGCGCCGATCGCCGCCGCGGCGGCGCCGTACTGCAGCACCCGCCGCCGCGTCAGGTGAGCAGAGTGACGAGCGGGATAGCGGGTTGGGTCCACGACACAAGTATTTCGGCATATCGCGAGGTCCGCCTGCACGCGACAGGCAAACGATCGGTGAACGATGTCCGATCCGCTACAGCGCGAGATGAAGGCGAAGAGCCTCATCAAGCGCAGACATCAACGACGGGGGCATCACGCCAACTCGTTCCCCCACTCGGCCGACGTCGACCGACCGGACTTGCTCAGCTTGGGCTTTGGAGTCAACCGCGAGACCGGTCGCCGCGGGCGCCAGGCGCACCTGAAACGGGTACACGCGGTCGACATTCGACGTCACAGGTACGACGGTTACCACACCTCGCCCAAGTCGCGACGCCGCGCCGTTCGCTCCATCGTTGCTCACCACCACCGCAGGCCTGCGCTTGTCGGCCTCTTTGCCGCGCGCTGGCGCTAGGTCGACCAGCCGGATCTCACCGCGCCGCATCAGACACGCCGTCCGCCGATGCGCCAGCCCACATTGCGGCCTCGTCGGACGTGGCCCACTCCTGCCAGGCGTCTTCATACGCGACGCCGAGATCCGCGGCGCGAAGCAGGCGAACGGCCTGGTGTACGACAGCGGACCGAGATGCGATGCCGCTCGACGCGGCGTACGAGTCGAGGAACGCGACGTCCTCATCGGGAAGGCTCACGCTGAGCTTCATACCTACATACTACCAGCGGTACGACCCTGGTAGGACGCTGTCCACAGCGACCGCTCTCTTGTCGAGCAGGACGTTCCGCCGCGCCTAACGTGCGCACCGTGTCGACTTCTCTGATCGTTGTCGAAGGTGTCGTTCCGGCCGTCGAGAGTGAGCTCGACGACGTGCCGAATCAGATCTGGGCCTACGCAATGGATCAGCGGGCATTCGGTCCCCGGAAGCTGTTGGTTGTCTTCACCAACGCCGTCGGGCGGCTTCGCGTTCTGGCCTTTGCCAATCGAACGAACCGGCCGCTCCTCGCGCTTGAAGCCTGCCTGGACTATCTAGGGCCAGGCGCGGCTGCGGCGGTCGCGCTCTGCGACGAGCCAGTCGCGCCGGGTCCGATGTCGGGCGAGCTTCTCGAGCGTTTCGCCGAGGCCCGAATCCGCGCTGAGGCGTACGGCGTCCACCTTGTCGACTGGATCGCTTGCGACGACGATGCCTTCCGCGCCGTTCGGCTGCTCACTCTCACACCCAGCGAGCAGCCCGACTGGTGGGACGTCCCGCGTTCCTGAGGCGACGGCGGCGAACTGCCTGCCATCAGTCAGCGAAGCTGAGGGTGGAGCTGAGGGTGTCTGAGTTCACGACATAGTTTCCAGGTGTCTCGCGACATGGTTACCACCCTGAGAAGGGTGGCGGGACATGTCGATGGCGCGGGTCGTGATCACGGCGGTCGTCGTGGAGGGGCGCTCGAAGAGC
>DATAUF010000146.1:0-12364 GCA_036268405.1 Mycobacteriales bacterium | reverse complement strand
GCGAAGGCCGCGCGGCGAGCCCGCGGTGAGGGCAGCGCAAATGACGGGGAACAGGCGACAATGGAGCCGACTTCCCCGGTCGACGGCGAGCAGAAGGCAGACAAGTGACCGGCATCAAGACCCACGGCGAGAAGACGCTGTTGCTCTTCTCGGGCCGCGCCCACCCCGCGCTCGCCGAGGAGGTCGCCGAGCACATCGGCATCGGGGTGAGCCCGACGCAGATCCGCGAGTTTCCCAACGGTGAGATCTACGCGCGCCCCGAGGAGTCGGTGCGTGGCTGCGACGCCTTCGTGCTGCAGTCCTTCGGCCAGCCCATCAACAAGTGGGTGATGGAGGCACTGATCTTGGTCGACGCGCTCAAGCGCGCGTCCGCGAAGCGGATCACCGTGGTGATGCCGTTCTACCCGTACGCCCGGCAGGACAAGAAGCACCTCGGCCGCGAGCCGATCTCGGCCCGCCTGGTCGCCGATCTGTTCAAGACGGCCGGCGCGGATCGGCTGATGTCGGTCGACCTGCACACCGCTCAGATCCAGGGATTCTTCGACGGTCCGGTCGACCACCTCTTCGCGCTGCCCCTGCTCGCCGACTACATCGCCGACAAGTACGGCGGCGGATTCACGGTCGTGTCTCCGGACACCGGCCGGGTCCGGATGGCCGAGCGATGGGCAGACCGCATGGGCGGCGCGCCGGTCGCGTTCGTCCACAAGACCCGCGACCCCAACGTCGCCAACCAGGTCGTCGCGCACCGCGTCGTCGGTGATGTCGATGGCCAGCGCTGCCTGCTGATCGACGACATGATCGCCACCGGCGGCACGATCACCAAGGCCGCCGACATCCTGCTCGACTCGGGCGCCACCGAGGTTGTCGTCGCCGCGACCCACGGCGAGTTCTCAGAGCCGGCGGTCGACCGCCTGAAGAACAGCCGGGTCTCCGAGATCGTCGTCACCAACACGCTCCCGCTGACCGACGAGCAGCAGTTCGACAAGCTCACGGTGCTGTCGATCGCTCCACTGATCGCCCGCGCGATCAAGGAGGTCTTCGAAGACGGCTCAGTCACCTCCCTGTTCGACGGCAACGCCTAGCCGCTCAGCGCTGGTTTCGCGCATTTTCGAGGCGTCACCTAGACTCGCTTGCGCTTACCGCGCCGACGTTCAGCCCGAGATTCGGCGCCGTTGATCAAGGAGTCGTTGCTGTGCCCGAGGTCCGTATTGCCGCTGAGCCGCGCACTGAGTTCGGCAAGGGTGGCGCTCGGCGTACCCGGCGGGCCGGCAAGATCCCCGCGGTCCTCTACGGCCACGGCTCCGAGCCACGCCACATCTCGCTACCGGTCCGTGAGTTCGAGCATGCGCTGCGCACCGACGGCGCCAACGTGCTCCTCGACCTCCAGCTGGCCGACGGCAGCGAGCTCGCGCTGCCCAAGTCGATCCAGCGCGACCCGGTTTCCCGGGTCATCGAGCACCTCGACCTGATCCTCGTCCGACGCGGCGAGCGGATCTCGGTCGACATCCCGATCAACCTCGACGGCGTCATCGTGTCCGGCGGCATGCTCGAGCAGTCGCTGACAGTGCTCTCGGTGACCGCGGAGGCCACCAACATCCCGTCCGGTGTCGAGCTGTCGATCGCGGGCCTGGAGATCGGCTCCGCGATCCACACCGGCGACATCAAGCTGCCCGACGGCGTCGAGCTGGCCGGCGATGCCGACCTGCTCGTGCTGCACATCGTCAACGCGCCTACCGCCGAGCAGATGGAGGCGGAGGGTGCAGGCGAGGCCGGTGCCGAGCCGACCGAGGCTGCGGAGGCCGCAGAGGCGACGGACGAGACCGGCGAGGCTCCTGCCGAGGGCGGCTCGGAAGAGCCGGCCGCGGATTAGAGCACCCGCTGCTCCGCCTGTTCCGGCGGGACGACGCGATGCCAAGCGAGGCGCCCTGGCTGGTGCTCGGCCTCGGAAACCCGGGTGCCCAGTACGCCGCGAACCGCCACAACATCGGCTTCATGGCAGTCGACGCGCTCGCCGCCCGGCTGGGTGGGTCGTTCAAGGCGCACAAGTCGCGGGCGGACGTCCTCGAGACGCGTCTCGCCGACCACCGGTGCGTGCTCGCCAAGCCGCGGGTGTTCATGAACACGTCGGGCGGGCCCGCGTCTGGCCTGGTCGGCTTCTTCAAGGTTCCGCTGGATCGGGTCGTCGTCATCCATGACGAACTTGATCTCGAGCCAGGCGTGATCCGGCTCAAGCTGGGCGGCGGCGACAACGGCCACAATGGGCTGAAGTCGTTGCGGTCCTCGCTCGGGTCCGGCGACTTCTACCGCGTCCGACTCGGGATCGGGCGCCCACCGGGACGCCAGGACCCAGCCGACTTCGTCCTCCGCGACTTCCCGGCCGCCGCCCGTGCCGACCTCGGCGTCCAGGTCGAGCGAGCCGCCGATGCGATCGAGACGCTGGTCGGACAAGGGCTGGCAGCCGCGCAGAACGCCTACAACGACTGAGCCGATCACGGGCGTTCTGCGTACGGATACGCTCCGCAGCATGATCGTGGCGACGACGAACGACCTGCCCGGCTACCGCGTCGACGAGGTCCTCGGTGAGGTCTGGGGGCTGACCGTCCGCTCGAGGAACGCATTCTCGCAGATGGGCGCCGGCCTGAAGTCGATGTTCGGTGGTGAGCTGAAGGGCATGACCAAGGCGTTGTACGAGAGCCGAAACGAGGTCATGGGCCGGATGGTCGAAGAAGCAGAGCGTCGCGGTGCCAACGCGGTGCTCGCGATGCGTTTCGACACCTCCGAGATGGGCGACATGTGGACCGAGATCTGCGCCTACGGCACTGCGGTCAAGGTCACCAAGATCTAGGGCGGCTCGGGCTCGTCGTAAGCGGTTCCTAGTCTGGAAACAGTCATGTCGCTTTCCCCGCTGCTTGCTGCGCTCCGCGCGGACCCGGCATTCGCGCGCCTCGCCTCGGATGGCGACGCCGCGCTGGACATCAGCGGTCCGGCGGGTATCCGCCCGTTCGCGGTTGCTGCTCTCGCCGCTTCCGGTCGTCCCGTGCTCGCCGTCACCTCGACCGAGCGGGAAGCCCAGGACCTCACGACCGCGCTCGGCTCGTTGCTGCCAGAGACGCAGATCGCGGACTTCCCGGCTTGGGAGACGCTGCCGCACGAGCGGCTCTCGCCACGCGCAGACACGGTCGGACGTCGCCTCGCGGTGCTTCGGCGGCTCACCCACCCTGGTGCGGACGGTACGACGACCGGCCCTCTGTCCGTCGTCGTTGCTCCGATCCGCAGTCTCCTGCAGCCGATTGTCAGCGGTCTCGGTGATCTGGTGCCGGTTGAGCTCCACGACGGCGACGAGGCGGACTTCGACGACGTCGTACGTTCGCTGTCGGCCATCGCCTACGCCCGCGTCGACATGGTGGAGCGCCGCGGGGAGTTCGCCGTCCGCGGCGGGATCCTCGACGTCTTCCCGCCCACGGAGGACCACCCGATCCGCGTCGAGTTCTTCGGCGACACCATCGAGGAGATCCGAACCTTCGGCGTCTCCGACCAGCGCGCGCTCGAGGTAGCCGAGCACGGACTGTGGGCGCCGCCTTGCCGCGAGCTGCTGCTGACCGATGAGGTTCGCGAACGAGCCCGCGTGCTGGCGGCCGAACGGCCCGAGCTCGCCGAGATCCTCGACAAGCTCGCGGATGGCATCCCGGTCGACGGGATGGAGGCGCTTGCTCCGGTCCTCGTCGATGAGCTGGTGCTCCTGTTGGATGCCTTGCCACCGGGCGCGAGAGTCATCGTCTGTGATCCGGAGCGGGTGCGCAGCCGGGCCGCCGACCTTGTGCGGACCAGCCAGGAGTTCCTCGAGGCGTCATGGACAACCGCCGCGAGCGGTGGCCGCACCCCGATCGACTTGGGAGCCGCGGCGTACCGGACCGTCGCCGACGTCCGCGACCGAGCCGCCGAGCTCGGCCTGCCGTGGTGGTCGGTAAGTCCGTTCGTCGCGGACGAGGAAGCCGACGACGACACCGTGGCCTCTGGGCTTCACCCGCCCGATGCATACCGGGGGGACCTCAAAGGGGCGCTCGAGGATCTGCGGTCGTGGCTGCACGACGGGTGGCGCGTCGTCCTCGCCGCTGAAGGACACGGTTCCGCCCAACGCCTGTCCGAAGTGTTGCGCGACGAAGGCATTGCCACTCGGCTCGAAGAAACACTTGACACCGGGTTGGAGCCCTCCGTCGTCCACGTGACGACGAGTTGCCTCGATTCCGGCTTCGTCGCCGCAGGTCTCAAGCTCGCGGTTCTCACCGACTCCGATCTCTCCGGCGTTCGCGGCACGTCGCGCGACGGCACCCGGATGCCGAGCAAGCGCCGCGGCACCATCGACCCGCTCACCCTCAAGCCGGGCGATGCCGTGGTCCATGAGCAGCACGGCGTCGGGCGCTACATCGACCTGGTGCAACGGACCGTCTCGGGTGCCACCCGCGAATACCTCGTCATCGAGTACGCGCCGAGCAAGCGAGGCCAGCCGGGTGACCGGCTCTACGTCCCGACCGACTCGCTCGACCAGGTGACGAGATATGTGGGCGGGGAGTCGCCGAGCCTCGACAAGCTCGGCGGCGGCGACTGGGCGAAACGAAAAGGCCGCGCCCGCAAGGCGGTGCGCGAGATCGCGGCTGAGCTGATCAGGCTCTACGCCGCCCGGATGGCGACGCCGGGCCACGCCTTCGGTCCGGACACCCCGTGGCAGCGCGAGCTCGAGGATGCGTTCGCCTATGTCGAGACGCCGGACCAGCTCGCGGCGATCGACGAGGTCAAGACGGACATGCAGGCGCCGCACCCGATGGACCGCGTCATCTGCGGCGACGTCGGATACGGCAAGACGGAGATCGCGGTTCGCGCGACGTTCAAGGCCGTGATGGACGGCAAGCAGGCCGCGGTACTGGTGCCCACGACGCTGCTCGCGCAGCAGCACTTCTCGACGTTCTCGGAGCGGTTCGCGGCCTTCCCCGTCACGGTCCGCGGGCTGTCGCGGTTCCAGACCGACAAGGAACGCACTGAGATCCTCGCCGGTCTGGCGGACGGCTCGGTCGATGTCGTCATCGGTACGCATCGCCTCCTGCAGCCCGACACCCGGATCAAGGACCTCGGGCTGGTCGTGGTCGACGAGGAGCAGCGCTTCGGCGTCGAGCACAAGGAGTTCCTCAAGCAGCTACGGACCTCCGTGGACGTCCTCACGATGTCGGCGACACCGATCCCGCGCACCCTGGAGATGTCGATCACCGGCATCCGGGAGATGAGCGTGATCCAGACGCCGCCTGAGGAGCGGCATCCGGTGCTGACGTTCGTGGGGCCGTACGACGAGAAGCAGATCGTGGCTGCGGTTCACCGCGAGCTGATGCGCGAGGGTCAGGTCTTCTACATCCACAACCGCGTGGAGTCGATCGACCGGGCTGCGGCGCGGCTGGCCGAGCTGGTCCCCGACGCACGGATTGCGGTCGCCCACGGCCAGATGCACGAGCATGAGCTCGAGCGAGTGATGCTCGGCTTCTGGAACCGGGACTTCGACGTCCTGGTCTGCACCACGATCGTTGAGAACGGTCTGGACATCTCCAACGCCAACACTCTCGTGATCGAGCGAGGCGACCTGCTGGGGCTTTCCCAGCTGCACCAGCTGCGTGGCCGAGTCGGCCGCGCCCGCGAGCGCGCCTACGCCTACGTGCTCTACCCGCCGGACAAGCCGCTCACCGAAGAAGCTCACGACCGGCTTGCGACGATCGCGCAGCACTCGGACCTCGGCGCCGGGATGCACGTCGCGATGAAGGACCTCGAGATCCGCGGCGCCGGCAACCTGCTCGGCGGCGAGCAGTCCGGACACATCGCCGCGGTCGGGTTCGACCTCTACGTACGTCTCGTCGGTGAGGCGGTGGCGGAGTTCAAGGGCACCGGCCCCGAGGAGCAGCTCGAGGTCAAGGTGGAGATGCCGATCGACGCCCACCTGCCGCACGACTACGTCCCGGGAGAGCGGTTGCGGCTCGAGGCCTACCGCCGTCTCGCCTCAGCGCACACCGATGCAGAGATCGCTGAGGTGCGCGAAGAGCTTCGAGACCGTTACGGCGAGCTTCCCGAGCCGGTTGAGAATCTGCTCGCGGTCGCTTCCTTCCGCGCGTTCGCTCGTGGGTTCGGAGTCGCCGAGGTCGCCGCACAGGGAAAGTACGTGCGGTTCACGCCGCTCGAGCTGCGGGAGTCCCAGGCGCTTCGCCTCGAGCGACTTCATCCCGGTTCAGTGGTCAAGACGGCGACGAAGTCGGTCCTCGTCACCGCGCCGACGACGGCGCGCGTTGCGGGCCGTCCGCTGCGCGACCAGGCGCTGCTCGACTGGTGCCGCGAGCTCCTGCAGACGGTCGTCGCCGATCTCGCGCTTCCCGCGGCTGCAGCGTCTGAGTGACCTGGCAGCCGATCGCACCCGATCGCGTAAGGCCACCGATGGCTCCGATAGCCTCGCCAATCATGAGAAGACGTTCGCGGGGTGCCCGTCGCGCTGTCGTGGCAGCGCTGGCCGTCGTGACCTTCCCGATCCTGGCGGCGTGCGACACCAGCCCTGACTCGGCCGCCGTTGTCGGCAGCGAACACATCTCGATCAGCGATCTGCAGCACCAGGTCAACCTCGCGCTCGCCGATCCGCAGATCACTGCGGCTCTTGCGCCGGGTTCTCAGTTCAGCCAGACCCTCGGGGGAAGCCAAGCCGGCTTCGTCCGGACGACGTTGACCCGGTTGATCAGCGACCGGTTGTTCAGTGCGGTGGCTGCCGCTCACCATGTCACCGTCACCAGCAAAGAGGTCAGTGACGCGACCGCGCAGTTCGTCGAGCAGGCGGGCAGTGCCGCTGCTCTGCAGCAGCAGGCGGCCGAGGGCATCGGCGTGACCGCCGCAGGCCTGCCTGCCCTCGTGCGCCTCACCGTGTTGCAGCAGAAGTTGAGCGACGCCCTCGTGGCCGACCTGCCAGCGACGCCGGCGCAGCTCCAGACGGAGTACCAGAAGGACATCGACACGTACGACGAGCTCGACGTCGCGCAGATCGCCATGACCAACAAGAAGCTTGCGCACCAGGTTCTCGCCCAGGCGCGCAGTGCGCCGGACACCTTTCCGGCACTCGCGAAGCGGTACTCCCAGGACACGCAGACCCAACCGAATGGCGGAGAGGTCGGCCTCGTCGGTCGTAGCCAGGTCGTGTCATTGCTGGGATCCGCCGCGAAGGCAAAGGTCGGCAACATCGAGCTGGCGCACTCCTCAGGGGAGTACGTCATCCTGCACATCATCAGCCGCCATCTCGTGCCGATCTCGCAGGCGACCGCGCAGCTCAAGTCCGCATTGTTCGCCAGCCAGGCCCAGACGTTGCTCACGAAAGAGCTCGCCGCTGAGGGCAAGCGGCTAGGCGTCCACGTCAGCCCGCGCTACGGGCACTGGGACGCGAAGACCGAGACAGTCGTCGCCAACAAGAGCGCGACAAGCTCAGCCGGGTGACCGAAGCGCCGGAGGGTCGGCCGCTCGGTGCGGTGCTTCTCGAGGCGGTGGCCGTCATGGATCGGCTGCGCTCACCTGGTGGGTGTCCATGGGACGCCGAGCAAGATCACCTGAGCCTTGCGCCGTACCTCCTCGAAGAGGCGTACGAGGCGTTCCAGACGATCGAGGACGGCGATCTGGTCGCGCTGCGCGACGAGCTGGGCGACGTGCTGCTCCAGGTGCTCTTCCATGCGCGGCTCGCCGAGGAGCTCCCGGCCGACCAGAGATGGTCGATCGACGATGTCGCCGCCGGTCTCGTTGCGAAGCTCAAGCGCCGCCATCCGCATGTCTTCGCCGATGTCGCCGTGACGGGTGCCGACGAGGTCAACCGAAACTGGGAGCAGATCAAAGCCGCGGAGCGTGGCGGTGCGTCACCGGTGGCGAGCGTTGCGATGTCCGCGCCCGCCTTGACGCTTGCCGCACGGTTGCAACGCAAGGCGGAGCTCGATCGATCAGCCGATCCCGCGGCGCTGGCCGCAGCCGTTGAGCGGTTCTCGGCGGATCAGACGTCCGTCACTGCCGGCAACCTGCTGTGGGAGGCGGTGTCGGTGATGCGCGCGTCCGAGATCGACCCTGAGGCGGCGTTGCGCGCTCACGCGCGCGCATTCCGCGATGACGTCCTGGAAAGCGACACCTGAAGACTCATATCTACCGGGCCAGCAACACGCGCGGCGATACCCTCGACAAGCCCACATTTCCTCCAAGGAGCCGCACGTGCCCGCCATCGAAGGCGTCATCGCCCGCGAGATCCTCGATTCCCGAGGCAACCCGACCGTTGAGGTCGAGGTGCTCCTCGAAGACGGCGTGATCGGCCGTGCGGCGGTCCCGAGCGGGGCTTCGACGGGAGCGTTCGAGGCGGTCGAGCGACGCGACGGCGGCGATCGTTACGGCGGCAAGGGTGTGCGGGGGGCAGTGTCCGCGGTGATCGAGGAGATCGGTCCCGAGCTCGTCGGCGAGGAGGCGAGCGAGCAGCGCCTCGTCGACCAGGCGTTGCTTGATCTCGACGGGACGCCGGACAAGAGCCGGCTCGGAGCCAACGCCATCCTCGGCGCCTCGCTCGCGGTGGCGCGCGCTGCTGCCGAGTCCGCGGAGCTTCCGCTCTTCCGCTACGTCGGTGGCTCGCACTCGCACCTCCTGCCTGTCCCCATGATGAACATCCTCAACGGCGGAGCTCATGCGGACACCAATGTCGACGTCCAGGAGTTCATGGTCGCGCCGGTGGGAGCCACGACGTTCTCGGACGCGCTGCGGTGGGGTGCCGAGGTCTACCACGCACTGAAGGCGGTGCTGAAGGGTCGAGGCCTGTCGACCGGTCTGGGCGACGAGGGTGGCTTCGCACCGGACCTGCCATCCAACCGTGAGGCGATCGACCTGATCATCGAGTCGATCGGGAAGGCCGGGTTCACACCCGGCGAGGACGTCGCGATCGCGCTCGACGTGGCGGCCACGGAGTTCTACACCAATGGCGGCTACCGCTTCGAAGGGGCGGTGCGGACTGCTGAGCAGATGGCTGAGTACTACGAGGAGCTGCTCGCGTCGTACCCGATCGTGTCGTTCGAGGACCCGCTTGCGGAGGACGACTGGGCCGGCTGGGTAGCGCTCACCGCGGCAGTCGGGGACGAGGTGCAGATCGTCGGTGACGACCTGTTCGTCACGAACCCGGAGCGGCTGCGTCGTGGCGTGACCGAAGGTGCCGCGAACGCGTTGCTCGTCAAGGTCAACCAGATCGGCACGCTGTCCGAGACGCTCGACGCGGTCGAGCTGGCCCATCGCAACGGCTACCGCTGCATGATGAGCCACCGTTCCGGTGAGACCGAGGACACCACGATCGCGGACCTCGCCGTCGCGACCAACTGCGGGCAGATCAAGACGGGTGCGCCGGCCCGAAGCGAGCGGGTCGCGAAGTACAACCAGCTGCTGCGGATCGAGTCGATGCTCGACGACGCGGCGCGTTATGCCGGCCGACAGGCGTTCCCCCGGTCGCGCGCGGTTTCCGGATGAGTCGCAAGGCGGCCGCAGGCCGGGGTCCAAGCAGCGCCAGGCGAGCCCCGGCGCGGGACCGGCGCGGGACCGCGCCGCTGCCCCGCCGTGCGCCGGCACCGGCTCCGGTGCGACGGACCGCGCTCACGGGTCGGGCCGCCATCCTGGCGCTGACGCTTGCGTTCGTCATCGTGGCGATCGCGCTGCCGTTCAAGATCTGGCTCGGGCAACGCGGTGACATCAGCACCCTCGATGCCCAGATCCGGCAGTCCCAGGCGCGGGTCGCCCAGCTCAACGCCCAGCACCTGAAGTGGAACGACCCGGCCTACGTCGAGGCGCAGGCTGCCCGCAGGCTGCACTATGTGATGCCCGGACAGCAGACACAGGTCGTCCTCGGTCCGCGTCCGTCTCACCAGTCGAAGGCGCTCGCCGTGGCTATCGCCCACCCTGCCGCGCCCCCGGTGTCGGACGGTCCTTGGTACTCCCAGCTGTGGCAGTCGATGAAGACCGCAGGTGGCTGACCCGGCGCCTGCGGTCGATCCTGACGATCTCGCAGCGGTGGCCCTTCAGCTGCACCGACCGCCCCGCGCGACTCGCGCGGTCGCTCACCGCTGTGACTGCGGGCTGCCGGATGTTGTCGAGACCTCACCCCGGCTCGAGGACGGCACGCCGTTCCCCACGCTCTACTACCTGACGTGTCCTCGTGTTCGGTCCGCTGTGGGTCGGCTCGAGGCATCCGGGTTGATGAGCGAGATGACCGAGCGGCTGGCGACGGACGCCGATCTCGCCGAGCGGTACTTTGCGGCGCACGAGGCGTATCTCGCCCGACGCGATGAGCTCGATTCGCTCGGTACGTCGGTGACGGCAGGCGGCATGCCCAACCGCGTCAAGTGCCTGCACGTGCTGGTCGCTCACTCCCTGGCGGCAGGCCGCGGTGTCAACCCGTTCGGTGACGAGGCGCTGGATCTGATCGACGACTGGGCCGGCGGCGGTCCGTGCGTCGATATTCACGGCGCCACCGAGCCTGGCGCATGACCCGGGTCGCCGCTCTCGACTGCGGCACGAACTCGCTGCGCCTGTTGGTCGTGGACCTCGAAGCGGATCGCGCGACCGACGTCGTACGTCGGATGGAGGTGGTGCGGCTCGGGGCCGGCGTCGATCGCACGGGTCGCCTCGCACCCGAGGCGTTGGCTCGAACCTTCGCGGTCCTCGACGACTACTCAGAGGTGATCGAGCGGCTCGGCGTCGACGCGATCCGGATGGTCGCCACCAGCGCGACGCGTGACGCGGCCAACCGCGACGAGTTCATCGCGGGGGTTACCGAACGGCTTGGGGTGGCGCCTGAGGTGGTGACCGGCGATGAGGAGGCGGCACTGTCGTTTGCCGGCGCGACGCGTGAGTTGCGTGGCCGCTCCGGCATCGAGGCGCCGTACCTCGTCGTTGATATCGGAGGCGGCTCGACCGAGTTCGTGCTCGGCGATCAGTCGGGGCCGGCGGCGGCTCGATCTGTCGACATCGGCTGTGTCCGGTTGACCGAACGCCATCTCGTCGATGACCCGCCCACCGCCGCTCAGGTCGACGCAGCGCGCGATGACATCGAGGCCGCGATCGAACAGGCCGGTGAGGTCGTCGCGTTGACCGACGCGCAGACGATGATCGGGCTGGCCGGCTCGGTGACTACGGTCGTGGCGCTCGCGCTCGGTCTCGACCACTACGACGCCGACCGGATCCACCATGCGCGCGTCTCAGCGTCCGACGTACACCGGGTGACCACCGAGCTTCTGGCGGCTTCCCGCGGCGAGCGGGCCGCGCTGCCGGTCATGCACCCGGGACGCGTCGACGTCATCGGCGGCGGCGCGCTCGTCCTCGACACGATCCTGCGACGACTCGGGTTCAACGAGGTTGTCGCGAGCGAGCACGACATCCTCGACGGCATCGCCTTCAGCCTGGATTCCCGCTAGTGGTTGCGAAGCCCGGTGAGGGTTGGCCGGGCGATCTTGCGACTGCGCGTACTCCGGTCGCGCAGTCATCCGAAGAGGTCGTGGTCCTCGCGCAGTCGGCACGGAAGATGGACGCGCTGAGTGCCCGGGTCAGCGTCTGTCGAGCCTGCCCGCGGCTCGTCGACTGGCGCGAAGAGGTCGCGCGGACCGGACGAGCGTCGTACGCCGGACAGCCGTACTGGGGGCGGCCGATCGCGGGCATGGGTCCAGCAGACGCACGCGTGGCGATCGTTGGACTCGCGCCCGCCGCCCACGGCGGCAACCGGACGGGGCGCGTGTTCACCGGTGACCGAAGCGGTGACTGGCTGTTCGCTGCGTTGCATCGCGCGGGCTTCGCGCGGCTACAGACGTCGGTGAGCGCGGACGACGGGCAGGAGCTCTTCGATACCCGGATGCTGGCGGCGGTGCGGTGCGCGCCACCACAGAATGCGCCGACTCCCGCTGAGCGCGACACATGTCGGCCTTGGCTTGAGCGTGAGCTCTCGCTGCTCAGGCCGAGCTTGCGAGTGGTGGTTGCGTTGGGTGGTTTCGCCTGGGACGGGCTGTGGCCGGTACTGACGGCAGTTGGCTACACCATGCCTCGACCGAAGCCGCGGTTCGGTCATCTGGTGGAGGCGGTGACATCGGACGGTCTGCTGCTAGTCGCTTCGTTTCACCCGAGCCAGCAGAACACATTCACCGGACGCCTTACCGAACCGATGCTCGACGCAGTCTTCGCCCGCGTGCAGGACCACCTCGAGCCAGACGGCCCGGGCAGGTCTTGACGGTTTTCCACAGCCGGAAAACTCGTCCTAGATATCCACGGGAACCGTCGCCGAGACTGCGAGTACGAAGTCGTCGATCGC
>DATAUF010000145.1:0-49050 GCA_036268405.1 Mycobacteriales bacterium | reverse complement strand
TCGGGGAAGACAGCAGCGTTGGCCCGTACCGACTTCGCAAAGCCGGTCGGCAGGTGGTAGGTCTGCTGCGCCGCAGTGAGTGCGGCAGCAGTGAGCTTGCCCTTCGGATCGAGCACGGGGTCGGTGATGCCGACCTTGATGCCGGGCCTGGTGAGCACCTGGTACCAGGGTTCGGTGCGCAGCTTTGCGGCGTACGAGCCCTTGGCGTCGTAGCCGATGACGAGGGGCGATTGCGCGAAGGTCGTGTACCAGCTCAACCAATCGCCGTTGGCCGAGCCCTGCAGCGTGGCATCGACAGTCGGGCTGGCCGAGATGAAGACGTCGCCCACCTGGATCTTGCTCTTGATCGCGTTGGCGACGGACTGGGAGTCGGAGCCATATCCCTGATAACCGTTGCCCGTCGCCCTCGAGAATGCCGGGCCAACCTGCTTGTCCATCAGGTTGACCAGCGATCCCGCGTAGAGCACATGCGCGGTGCCTGACCCGCCGCCCGAGCCGTTGCTCGATGAACCACAGCCCGCAGCCATCCCGACGACCAGGACGAACGCCGGCGCGATCATGAGCTTGTGTCTCACTGTGCTCCCCGCTCGTGCTCGGACATCGGTAGCTCAACGACGACGTTCGTCGCCTTGATCGACGCCACCGCCCGAACGCCGGGCTCCAACCCGAGCTCGTCGGCCGCCTCCCGGCTCAGCAGGCTGACGACGCGATGTGGGCCGCACTGCATCTCGACTTGTGCCATCACGGTGTCGCGCACGACCCGGGTGACGATCCCGGGGAGGCGGTTGCGGGTGGAGGCTGATGCGGCCGGCGGCACCTGGCCTTCGGCCGCGAGGGTGGCGGCCACCCGCGCCAGCTCGACTCCGTCGACGCCCATCCGGCCGTTGGGCAGCGCGATCAACGAGAGCCGGCCCGCTTCAGCCCAACGCCGGACGGTGTCGTCGCTGACGTTGAGCAGGTCGGACGCCTCACGGATCCCGTAGGTCGACATCGCGCTCCCGTGCCTCGTGAAGCGCACAGTATGCCGCAACTGCGGTTACCCAAGAAGGAAACAGCCGCAAATGCGGGTCACGTCAGCTGCAGCCGACCCACTCTTCGGTGCCGTCAGTGAACCGCTGGTGCTTCCAGATCGGCACCTCCGCCTTGACTCGATCGATCAACGCGTGGGTTGCCGTCATGGCGTCAGCGCGGTGCTCCGCGGCGACGGCGACGACCACGGCAACCTCGCCAAGAGCGAGGATGCCGATCCGATGTTCCGCCGCAACGTCGATCACGTCGTAGTCCCGCGCGATCGCGGCACAGACCCGCTCGAGCTCGACCACCGCGCTCGGGTGGGCCTCGTAGCCGAGCGACTCGACCGGACGTCCGCCGTCGGCAGCGCGGACCGTGCCGATGAAGATGCCGAGCCCACCGGCGGCCGTGCTTGTCACAGCTTCGATGCAGTCACCAACGGCGAGCGGATCTTCGGAGATCCGTGCCCGCGCGACGCGACCGCTAATGGTCGCCGCCGGCCAGCTGGCTCACCGCGTGCGCGAGCAGCGGCTCGAGCGCCGCGATGCCGTCGCGTACCGCTCCGGTGCTGCCAGCGAGGTTGATGATCAAGGTGCGCTCGGTGACGCCCGCCACGCCGCGCGACAGCGCCGCTGTCGGTACCGATCCGGCGCGACGGATCAGGTCGGCGATGCCGTCGGCCGGGCGGTCGATGAGCGCCATCGTCGCCTCCGGCGTCACGTCGCGCGGGGCGAGCCCGGTGCCGCCTGTGGTGATCACGAGGTCGGCGCCGCTGCCGATGGCGGCGCGCAAGGCCTTGGTGATGGCGGAGGTGTCGTCGGGCGCGAGCTGCTGCGTGACGTCGAAACCCTGAGCGGTGAGCAGCTCGGCGGCGAGCGGCCCACTCTCGTCGGTGCGGGTTCCGGCCACAGCCCGGTCCGAGACGGTCAGGACGACCGCCCTCATTCGCGGCGCCAGTCGCCGTGCCGCCCGCCGCTCTTGGCGATGAGCCGGATGTCGGTGAGCTCGGCGGCGGGGTCGATCGCCTTCACCATGTCGTGCAGCGCGAGGCCCGCGACGGCCACGGCGCTCAGCGCCTCCATCTCGACGCCGGTGCGGTCAGCGGCGCGGCAGGTCACCTGGATTTCGACGGCGTCGTCCGCCACCTCGAGCCCGACATCGACGCCGGTCAACCGGATCGGATGACACAGCGGGATCAGGTCCGAGGTGCGTTTCGCGCCGGTGATGGCCGCGATCCTGGCCACGGCAAGCGCGTCGCCCTTGGGCACGCCCTCGCCGCGAAGCAGGTCCACCACCTCGGTGCTGACCTTCAGCCGGCCGCGGGCCGTGGCCGAACGGTCGGTGATCTCCTTGGCGCCGATGTCGACCATGGTGGCGGCGCCGCTGTCGTCGAGATGCGGGAAGGACGTCATCGCGGGTCAGCCGCCGATCGCCGACATCGGTCGGTCGGGCTGCTGGAAGCTGTCGTCGTCGACTCCGTGCCCCGCGGCCTTGCCGGCCATCGCGGCCTGCCAGAGCGCGGCGACCTCGTCGTCGTCCGCGCCGCGCCGCAACGCGCCGCGGAGGTCGGTCTCCTGCAACGCGAACAGGCAGCTGCGCACCTGGCCGTCCGCAGTCAGCCGCGTCCGGTTGCAGGCCGCGCAGAACGGCCGAGTCATCGAGGCGATGATGCCGACGCGCGCCGGACCGCCGTCGACGAGCCACGTCTCGGCGGGCTCGCCGCCACGATCGTCGGCCACCGGCTCGAGCGACCAACGCGTGGTGAGCATCGTGAGGATCTCCGCCGCGGTGACGAAGCCGGCGCGGTCCCAGGAGTGCATCGGGTCCAGCGGCATCTGCTCGATGAAACGAAGTTCGAAACCTCGCTCAAGACAGAAGTCGAGCAGCGCCGGCGCCTCGTCGTCGTTGACGCCGCGTAGCAGGACGGCATTGACCCGGACCGGGCTCAGCCCCGCGTCCGATGCTGCGGTCAGCCCGGCCAGCACGTCGGACAGCCGCGATCGGCGCGTGACCTGTGCGAAGCGTTCCGGCGAGAGCGTGTCGAGCGACACATTCACCCGCCGCAAGCCGGTCGCCGCGAGTGCGGCGGCCCGCTCGGCGAGGCCGATCCCGTTCGTAGTGAGCGCGGTCGGCACACCCAAGGCTGAAGTTGCAGCGACGATGCGCTCAAGACCGGGACGAAGCAGTGGCTCGCCGCCGGTGAAGCGGACCTCGAGTACGCCGAGTCGTCGTACCGCGATCGTGATCAGTCGGATGACTTCGTCGTCGGTGAGCACCGACTCGCGGGGGAGCCAGTCCAGT
Organism: Mycobacteriales bacterium; assembly: GCA_036268405.1. GTDB lineage: Bacteria > Actinomycetota > Actinomycetes > JAFAQI01 > JAFAQI01 > DASZTV01. The sequence continues at coordinate 45,738 of DATAUF010000145.1, read as the reverse complement.
CCCTCGGCCGGCATGCAGTACGAGCAGCGCAGATTGCAACGGTCGGTCAGCGAGACCCGAAGGTCAGTGGCTACCCGGCCGTGGGAGTCAGCCAGTAGCAACATGGCCTGTTCCCGCACGGGGCTCACATGGCGAGCATAAGCGCGATCGGACAGGCCGGTTGCCGGGCGGCGACAATAGACGCGTGGCATGCGTGCGGTACTGGGCCGGCGCCCGCGAGATCGCCGGGACGCCTGAGCAATCCGTGCCGCTCGACTCGTTGTCCCAGTTGCTCGCCGCAATCGGCGCCGAGCACGGTGACCGGATGGCACGGTTGCTCGACGTGGGCTTGATCCTGGTCGACGGCGAACGGGCACCCCGCGGGGTCGACCGGGCGCTCGACGAGTCGGCGCTCGTCGAGATCCTTCCGCCGTTTGCAGGTGGCTGAGTGAAGTCCTACGACGCCCATCTCGCCGACTGCCGCACCCTGCTTACCCGCAGGGGGCCGATGCGGGTTCCGGCGCTGGACAGTGCCGGGATGGAGCTCGCCGAGGCGGTGTTCGCCACGATGCCCTTTCCGGCTTTCGACTCGAGTGCGATGGACGGCTACGCCGTCCGGATCGCCGACGTGCCGGGACGTCTGCGGATCATCGGCGAGGTCGCGGCGGGGCAGTGGCCGCAGGTGGAGCTGCGACCCGGAACCGCGGTGCGGATCATGACGGGATCGCCGCTGCCGGCCGGCACCGAGGCGGTCGTCCGCGTCGAGGACACCACCGAGGCCGGCGAGGAGGTGCAGGTCGGTGTCCCCACCGAAACCGGTCGATACCTCCGTCGCGTCGGTGACGATGTCGCAACCGGCGATGTCGTTCTTGCGGCCGGTCAAGTGGTCGGCCCGGCGCAGATCGCCGCCCTCGCCGCCCACAACGTGGCAACCGTGTCGGTGTATCCGCGTCCGCGAGTGGCGATCGTCTCCACCGGCGAAGAGCTCGTGGGCCACGGATCAACGCCGGGACCGGCGCAGCTGGTCGACTCCAACGGTCCGGGCCTGGCCGCGGCGGTTACGGCGGCCGGAGGCGAGGTCGTGCACGTCTCAATCGTGGGCGATGCTCCTGACCACTTCATGGCGGCGATGGACGGATTGCCCGACCCCGATCTGATCATCACCAGCGGCGGAATCAGCATGGGTGCCTACGACGTGGTGAAGGCGTCGCTTGCCGATCATGGAGTCCGCTTCGAGACCATTGCCATGCAACCTGGCAAACCGCAAGCCTGGGGTCGCTACCGCGACCGCGCCGCATTTCTGGGACTCCCCGGGAACCCGGTCTCCGCGCTGGTGTCCTTCGAGCTGTTCGGACGGGCCGTGCTGGGCTGCGAGCGGCCGGTGTCGACGGCGACACTGCATGATCCGGTCGATCGCTCACCCGGCGGTATCAGGCAGTTCCTTCGCGGGCGCCTCGTCGACCGTCAGGTCCGGCTGGTGAGTGGTCCCGACTCGCACTTGGTGGCGGGACTCGCCCGCGCGAACTGCCTGGTAGTCGTCGCGGAGGAGGTCGACGCGCTGCCCGCGGGCGCCGACGTGCCGGTAGTACTGATGGCGACATCCGGCTAGCTGGCGGCCTCGACATGGAAGGTGTAGCCGAACTTGTCGGTGCCGCCGCACCGGGTGTCAGGCCACGCGAGGTGTAGATCGAGGTACGCCGGCTGTCCGGCGGCAAGGTGCAACGTGCTGCGCAGCTGCCACGTCGGATGACTGTTCGGACCCTTGACCCGCATGAGGTGCGCACTGGGATGCACCGCCTTCTGGTGCGGGTCCGATGTCGGCTTCACGGCGTACACCGACAGGCCGGCCTTCACCGGCTTGGTGGCGGTGTGCAGTGCGATCCGGAGCTCTTCGGTACCGGGCTCGACGAGGAACGGGCCTGGGTATGAGCCGTCGTCGTCGGAGACCAGCGTGACGCAGTGACTGCTCTTGGGGGCGCCGACTGCCGTCGCCGACCCGTTGTTGTGCGGATACTGCGCGACGCCGTAGCCGACGACGTGAAGCGTCGGCTGCCGTGCCCCCGGCTGCGAAGCCGCATTCGCGGCGACGCCACCGGCGAGCGCCGCGGCTGACCCTGCCATCAGGCACAACGCCGCCGCGGCCATCTTGCTGAGCCGACGCCGGACCATCGGCACAGAATGGCATGCAGTGGGACACTTTCAGCGTGCGCGGTGGGGCGGTCTTGCCTGGCGATGCGGACGGCGCGTTCGCCGTGCCGCCGCCCACGCACGAGATGTTCGTCGAGCTGCTGACCCGGGTCGGTTGCCACGTCTACAGCGGTGAGGTACTGGCAGACGGTGGCTACCGCGAGCTCTACACCGGACCCGGGATCGAGATCTTCCTGGGCGGCAAGCCCGGCTCCGACGCCGATCTGAGCTCTGCATGGGCGCGTGCCGTGCACCCCGACGATCGTGACGCCTACCTCGACGCGGCAACGATCGATGGCACCGGGGTGATGCAGGTCGAGTACCGGATGATCGGGATCGACGGTGCCACCCGGTGGGTGCAGGACCAGATGTGGCTGCGCGAGCAGCTGCCCGATGGTCGGCGGATCATCGACGGCGTCGTTACCGACATCACCAGTCGCAAGCAGGCCGAGCTAGGCCTGCGCCGGCTCGCGCATACCGATCCGCTCACTGGTTTGGCGAACCGGCTGTCCCTCGCCGAGCGGATCGAGATGGCGGTCGACGGGCTGGAGTTCAGCTCGCCCGGAATCGCGTTGCTGATGCTTGACCTCGACGGCTTCAAGGCAGTCAACGACACCTATGGGCATGCGATCGGCGACGAGCTGCTGATGATGGTTGCGCGCCGGCTCCGCGGCTCGCTGCGTCCCAGCGACCTGGTCGCCCGGCTCGGCGGTGATGAGTTCGCCGTACTCCTCGAGCGGGTCGACCACCACCAGGCGCTCGCCGCCGCGCAACGCTTGCTCATCGCGGTCAACGCGTCGTTCGCGTTCTCCCGCGGCACGATCTCGCTGTCCGCAAGCATCGGCCTGATGCATGCCTCGGAGGCCCGCGGGACGCTGGACCTGATGCGTGACGCTGACGTCGCGATGTATCGCGCAAAGGCAGACGGCAAGAACCGCATCGTCAGCTTCGAGCCCGCGATGCAGGCTCGCGTGGCGCGGCGGCTGCGGTTGGAGACCGAGCTTCGGCGCAGTGTCGACAACGGCGAGTTCGCGCTGCACTACCAGCCGCTGGTCGATCTCGAGACCCTTGAGGTCGTCGGCGCCGAGGCGCTGCTGCGCTGGCGTCATCCCGATCGCGGGCTGCTGCTGCCTACTGCCTTCGTCGACATCGCCGAGGACACCGGGCTGATCCTGCCGCTCGGGCGCTGGGTGCTGGAGCAGGCGGCACGTGATGCCTCGGGCTGGCAGTCCATCGCCGATCGACCGTTCTCCGTGTCGGCCAACCTCTCACCCAGCCAGCTGCACGACCCGGACCTCGTCGCGATCATCGTGGCGATCCTCCAGGACGCGGGGCTGCCGCCGGACTCGCTCATCGTCGAGATCACCGAGAACCTGCTGCTCAAGGATGCGGAGCTGGCGCGATCGCGTCTCGCTGCGCTGCGCTCTGTCGGCGTGCGCGTGGCGGTCGACGACTTCGGTACCGGCTACTCGTCGTTCGCGTACCTCGACCGCTATCCGGTCGACATCCTCAAGATCGACCGCAGCTTCGTCGGCTCGCTCGGCGGTCGTCCGCGCGCGGCGGTGCTCGTGCGCTCGATCCTCGAGCTGGCAAGGGCATTCGACCTGGAGACCGTCGCCGAAGGAATTGAGTCGACCGAGCAGCTGAGGACATTGCGTTCGCTCGGCTGCCGGTTCGGGCAGGGCTTCCGCTTCGCGGTGCCACGCCCCGCCGAGGCGATCACCGCGATGTTGGAGTCGGACTCGCTCGCCGCGATGCGTGAGGAGCCCGCACCCGAGTCCGCGGCCGCCGCCGGCTGATCGCCGATCACTGCTCGGTCAGGGGTTCAATCAGCTCAGGTCCGTCGTTGCGTGCGGAGTTGACCGTCTTTGCCACCTCGTAGGTGTGCAAGCGAGGTGGCGGGATCGATGCGACGAGCGAGCGGACCGTCGCGGGGTCGGTCATCGTCGGGTCGAGCCAGGCGTCGCGCAGGTCGGGCGGTACGACGACGGGGGAGCGATCGTGGATGTGGCCGAGATCGTCGGTGGCCGTGCAGGTCAGGATCGTGTAGGTCCACAGCCAGCGATCCGGATCCTCGACATCCGGTCGCAGCTCGTAGAGCCCGGCCATCGCGAGCAGCCCGTCGCCGTACAGATACATCGGATGCTTGCCGTCCTCGGCGACCATCCACTCGTAGTAGCCGTCCGCGGGCACCAAGCAGCGCCGCCTCGTCGCGGCGGCCTTGAACGCGGCCTTCTCGGTGATGGTCTCCGAGCGGGCGTTGACCAGCTTCGCCGCAATCCGCAGGTCCTTCGCCCACGACGGCACCAGGCCCCACTTCAACGTCCGCAGCTGACGGTCGGGTTGGCCGTCGTGCAGACGTTCCAGCACGACCCGAGCCTGGGCCGTGGGCGCAATGTTCCATGACGGGGGCGGCGCCTCGTCGACGACCGATGCGACCGACAGGTCACGCAACAGGTCGCCGTCGTGTCGCGCATTGGCATACCGACCACACATAGCTCTGTTCTATCCGGCGGCTCTCGCGTAGGGTATTCACGCGCTTCACATGCGCATCACCTACCTCAGGAGTACTGAAATGGCGCGTACGGCGGCGAAGAAGACGGCGGCACGTCCGGCAGCTCGCCCGGCGGCACGCCCGGCGGCGGCGTCCGCGGGCGTCATCGACCTCGCGGGAGGGCTGAAGTCGCTCCTCGGCGCGGTCGAGGGCGAAGTCAAGGCGGTCACGTCGCTCAGCGGCCGGATCGACGACCTCGTCACCCAGCTCAACAAGGCGCGCGAGGAGCAGGCTCAGCGGCTCTCTGCGCTCAACGCCCTCAAAGGTGCAGCGCAGGACGGCGGCCTCTCGTCGTTCCTCGACAAGCTGATCCGGCCTCGGATGCCCCGGGTGCCCGAGACCCGCGCGCCGCGCGGCTGACGCCCAGGCGCTGGGTTTGAATCAGCGCTGCGCCTGACGGTTAGCGTTGGGCTGACATGGCATCGCCGGCGGCCCCGCCCGGTGCGCTCGATGAGCGCGCCGAGGCGTTGCTGCGCGCGGCCGGTCAGCGTGTCACGAAGCCGCGGGTCGCGGTGCTCGCGTCGGTCCTGGCGGCTGACGGCGACCACCTGTCGGCGGAGGAGATCCTCAGTCAGGTCGCCGCGCGTAGTGACGGTGCCCATCGCGCCACCGTCTACCGCACCCTCGACGGCCTCGCCGACGCGGGTGTGCTCCTGCATGTCCACCTCGACCGCGGCCTGACGGCCTACCACCTGGTCGACCCGCACGCGGGCTCCGCCGCCGACCATGACCACGAGCATCCGGCGCATCTGCACGCCCAGTGCGTCTCGTGCGGTCGGGTGGTCGACCTGCCGTCCGACGTCCTCGGTGACACAGCCGATCGAGTACGCCGGGCGAGCGGTTTCGCGCTCGACGCAAGTCACGTCGCGCTATCCGGGCGCTGCGCCGACTGCGCCGCCCAGCCGTGATCGTGAACCGCTGGATACCGCCCGCGACGTAGCGGTTCGCAAACCGGTTAGCGACCGACGGCCTTTTCGAGCTGGGCCTTGGTCATCGTCGAGCGCCCCTTGACGTGCTTGCGCTGCGCCTCCGCGTAGAGCTGGTCCTTGGTACGTCCGCCCGGACCTTTGTGGGAGCGGAGGCCACCTCGGCGCCCCGAGGAGAGGTCGTCGGTCGAGGTCCGGCTGGACTGCTGGGCCTCGCCGGCGCGGGCCCGCTCCTTGTTGACGGTGCGAGCGGCGATTTCCTCAGCGGTGTCTTCGCTCCTGCCGCGCTCCGTGAGACCGGCCTTGATGTGCTCGTACTGGCGTTCACGTTTCTTGCCCCAGGCCCGCAGCGGCATCGTCGTCTCCTCAGGTGGTCGCCTCTCTGCGACGTACCCGCCCGATTTCGACCTATTCCGAAGGCTCAGTGTTTGGTGAAGATCGTCCGATAGGGGAAAGAAGGTCTGTGACGGATGCCGCCAACTGCGGCGGTTGAGCAAGGAGTGGACGATGCCGCGCGCGTTGTGGTCAGGAGTACTGGCGTTCGGGCTGGTCAACGTACCGGTCGGGTTGTTCAGCGCGACGAGTGAGAAAGCGGTGCGCTTCCACCAGCTCAACAAGTCGACGGGCAACCGGATCCGCTACCGCAAGGTCGACGAGGCCACGGGCGAGGAGGTGCCGGCCTCGGAGATCGTCAGCGGCTACGACACCGGTGACGACGAGTACGTCGTGGTCGAGCGCGAAGAGCTCCAGTCCGTCGCCCCGGGCCGTTCGGAGCTGATGGAGATCAGCGACTTCGTCGAGCTCTCCGACATCGATCCGACCTTCTACCGCCAGACCTACTACCTCGCCCCGCGTGGGAAGGGCGCCGACCGCGCGTACGCCTTGTTGCGCCGTGCGATGGCGGACACCGGCAAGGCCGGCGTGGCGACCATGGTGCTGCGCGACAAGGAGCACCTTGTCGTCCTTCGTCCCTCCGGTGACGCGCTGATTGTTGAGTCGCTCTACTTCGCCGACGAGATCCGCTCCGCGGAGGACGTGGTCGGTGACCTTCCGTCGGACGACAGCTTCGCCGAACGCGAGCTGAAGATCGCCGAGCAGCTCGTCGAGTCGCTGAGTGTCGACTGGGATCCCACGCGCTACAGCGACACCTACCGGGAGCGGGTGCAGGAGCTGATCGACTCCAAGCGCGAGGGCCGCAAGGTCGTCACCGCGAAGAAGGCGCCGCGCACCAACGTGATCGACCTGATGGCAGCGCTCGAGGAGTCGATCGCCGCACGTGGCGGCCGGTCGGCCAAGGCGTCCAAGCCCGCGAAGGCCACCAAGGCCGCGAAAGCTGCCTCCGTTGCTGATGCGGCGGAAGACACCGCCGAGCTGTCGAAGGCCGAGCTGCTCAAGCAGGCTGCGAAGCTGGACATCAAAGGCCGGTCCTCGATGAGCAAGGACGAGCTGGCAGCTGCAATCTCGGCGACACCGAAAGCCCGTCGCTCAAAGGCCTCCTAGCTGCTCTTGTTGGTTTCTTCGCCGGCCGTGCCGGGCATGTTTGCCAAATGCCGACCGCTTCTCCGGGTACGTTCGTGGCTGCCAACTGGGACGCACTTCGCACCAAGCTCGTCGCGAGTTTCCCCGACTTCAGCCCGGAAGATGTGCTGACCGAGATCGTGCACGCCCACGATGCCGTGCAGTACGTCGGGACGCCCGACGCCGAGCAGTACGAGCTCGTCGAGTTCATGGCGCGATATGGCCTCATGGTGCGATCGGGGCAGGTGACCCCGAGCGATCGGCTCGATCCCGAGCGCCACGCCAGCCCGCGCCGCCAGGACGCCCGCGCGTAGCGCGGCTCCACCGTCTTCCTGGCTTGCGTGCCGCGTCAGTCCTCGTCGTCCGGCCGCGCCACCTTGGTGAGGCGCCGGGTGAGCGGCGTGTATCCGTAGATCACCACGAAGTGTGTCGCGGCGCCGACCATCGCAAGCAACCACAGCCCCGCCCCCGCGGCGGCTCCCACGGCAGCCGTCAGCCAGATCGCAGCAGCTGTGGTAAGTCCACGCACCGAGTCCCGGCGGACGAAGATCAGCCCGGCGCCGATGAAACCGATGCCACTGACGATCTGAGCGGCGACACGTGACGGATCGAGCACCACGCGATTGGCGATCAGCACGTCGTTGAAGCCGTACTTCGACACCAGCATGAACAATGCGGCACCGACGCCCACGATGGTGTGGGTGCGCAAGCCCGCGGACTTCTGCTTCAGCTCACGCTCGAGACCGATGAGGCTGGCCAGCAGGAAGGCGAGGGCGAGCTCGCCGACCTGCTTCCAGCCCTCACCGGAAGGGGCCTGCGCGGCTAGCTGTGCGAGGGCCACGGCCGCTCGGTCCCTGTGCCCGGACTCGCTATGAGGGACTCCTCAGATCGGTTTGCAAGCGAGGTACCTACCGATTGCGTGCTGCCCGCGCCGCATTCGACTAAACGATCACCGGGTCGGGTAGGCGGATGGGGTGAAGTCCCGCCACGGAGTGCTCTTCGACATCGACGGCACCCTCATCGACACCAACTATCTGCACGCGGTCGCATGGTCCGAGGCATTCGCCACTCACGGCTACGACGTCCCCGCAAGCGCATGTCACGGGCTGATCGGCCAAGGGTCGCAGCGTCTGGTCAACTCCGCTATCGGCCGCGATGACGAGGCGGTCGTTGACGCCCACGCGGACATCTACGGGCCACAGCTGCGTCGTCTGCGGGTCTTTCGAGGCGCGCCCGCGCTGTTGAGACGCGCCAAGGCCAGTGGGCTCACGGTGGTGCTGGCCACAAGCGCTTCCGCGCACGATGCCGCGCACCTGCGCGCCGCATTGGACGCCGACGACGCGCTCGACCACATGACGACGAGTGACGACGCCAGCGCGTCGAAGCCCGATCCGGACATCATCCAGACAGCGCTGAAGGCGGCGAACGTCGACGCCGATGACGCGGTCTTCGTGGGCGACACGGTGTGGGACATCGAGTCGGCCGCACGGGCCGGCTTGCCCTGCGTCTGTGTGCTCACCGGCGGCATCGCAGAACCCGTCCTTCGGGCTGCGGGCGCGGTCGAGGTCTATCGGGACGTCGAGGAGCTGTGCGAGCGCTTCGAGAGCTCCGCGCTCGGCCGTCTGGCCGCGGGCTGAGCGGTCGTGCCCCTCGATGGCAACAGCTCCAGTGCGACATCGCCACGGCTGGCCGTGTGGCTCGCCTTGGTGGCGAACATTGTCGTAGCCGCCGCGAAGATCGTCGGAGGTGCGCTCACCGGATCCTCCGCGATGCTCGCCGAGAGCGCACACTCGCTCGCTGACTCACTCAACGAGTCGTTTCTACTGACGTCGTTGCGGCGCAGCGCCCGGCAGGCAGATGCGCGACACCCGTTCGGGTACGGCAAGGAGCGGTTCTTCTGGTCACTGCTCGCGGCAGTGGGGATCATGGTGGCGGGCGCCGGCTTCTCCGGCATCGAGGCGTACCGGGCCTTCACCGGCCACGCGAGCACCGGGCGAGGCTACTTCGCGATCAACTACACGATTCTCGGGATCGCCGGCGTCGCCGAAGGCCTGTCGTGGGCGCGCGCGATGTGGCAGCTTCGGGCGCAGGCGAGGTCCGCGGACCGCAGGCTGATCGAACACGTCAAGGCAAGCTCGGATCCGAGCCTGAAGACGGTGGCGAGCGAGGACGCCGCAGCCGTGGTAGGCGCGATTCTCGCGGGAGTCGGCTTGCTGTTGCACCAGGTCACCGGGTCTGGCAGGTACGAGGGAGCGGCGGCAGCGGCGATTGCCGTCCTGCTCGTCGTCGTTGCCGTCACCCTTGGACGCGATACCAAGGAACTGCTGATCGGAGAGGCGGCAATCCCCGAGCTCACCGAGGAGGTGCGCCGTTTCCTACTGGAGGAACGTCACGAGATCGATGAGGTGGTCGACCTGCTCACGATGCACCTCGGTGTCGACTCGATCCTGCTCGCCGCGCGTGTCGATCTTGCCTCGCATCTCACTTCGGACGACATCGAGTCGCTGAGCCATGATCTTGACCTGGAGATCCAACGGCGCTGGCCAAGCGTGACTCAGGTGTTCATCGACGCTACGCGTTCGACGGAGAACGTCGACCGCGTCGGGTTGTCGCCCGGCTTGTAGTTGACCGCGTCGGCTGTTGCTCGGCGCCGAGCTCGCGTTCGATCTGCTCCAGGGATCGGCCTTTCGTCTCCGGAACGCGGATCGCGAAGAAGGCCGTCGCCACGACTCCGAAGCCGGCGTATATCCAGAATGTCGCGGGCCGTCCGATGCTCGCCACGAGCGTCAGGAAGTAGAACGAGATCACGAAGTTGACCGCCCAGTTGACGATCGTGCAGATTGCCATCGCCTGGCTGCGGACCCGCAATGGGAACACTTCGGAGATCATCAGCCAGAAGACCGGACCGAGTCCGATCGCGAAGCTCGCGATGAAGACCACCAAGGCGACAACCGCGATCCATGAAGCGTGCGCTTGCAGCGTGCTGGAGTGAAAGAACACGCCGAGTGCGACCAGCGCCACGGTAAGTCCGGCAGTTCCGGTGATGAGCAGCAGTCGCCGGCCAACCCGATCGAGCAGCGCGATGGCAAGAACCGTGAAGACCACGTTGGTGATCCCGACCGACAATGCTTCGGTGACGGACTGGTTGGCGGACAGGCCGGTGTACTTCAGGATCGTGGGTGCGTAGTACACGACGGTGTTGACGCCGACTGCCTGTTGAAAGAACGCCAGCCCGAGTCCGACGATCAGCATCGGTCTGACGTCGGCCGCAAACAGCTCCCGCAGTCCGGCCCTGCGCTCCGATGCAAGGACGCCTTGGATCTCCTTGACCTCCTTGTTGACGCCGCGAGCGCCGTGAGTGCGGGAGAGCACGTCGCGGGCATCGTCCTCACGGTCGGCCTCGAGCAGCCATCGCGGGGTGTGTGGCACGAGCAGCATGCCCGCCGTCAGCAGGATTCCGGGCAGTGCACCGAGCGCAAGCATCCACCTCCAGTTGTTGGCCACATCCTTGAACGCGTAGTCGACGATGTAGGCCAGGAAGATTCCCGACGTGATCATGAACTGGTTGAAGGACACCGTGCCGCCACGCAGCTTTGGTGGGACGTGCTCAGAGATGTAGAGCGGACCGACGAACGATGCTGCGCCGACCGCCAGCCCGAGCACCGCGCGTGCGGAGATCAGCTCGCCGGAGCCCCCCGCGAGACCGGACCACAATGCTGCGCCGACGTAGACGACGCCGGCACCGATGATGGTGAGCTTTCGGCTGAACCGGTCCGCGAGATAGCCGGCCAACGCGGCGCCGACACAGGCACCCAGCAGCAACGCGCCGACGTACCAGCTCTGCACGCTCGTCGACGCGTGGAAGTCCTTGGTGATGTAGAGCTGCGCACCGGAGATGACACCCGTGTCGAATCCGAATAGCAACCCTGCGAGCGCCGCGAGGGCTGCGATGCCCGACACCGTCCGATTGCGACCACTCACGGCTTCTTTGGCGAAGCTGCTCATCGGCCCTCCAGGCTTTTTGCCGGACGCGAGCCGGCATCTCCGAATGTGTTCTCGCTGTTCCCTTTGCAGACGACAACTACTCACGCGCATGGCTCGACGAGCGCAAGGTCGAGGCGTTGTAGCGAAGGCAGCGGGTAGGGGACTGCCATGACAGAGACGCTCGACCGAGAGGTGCACGAGATCGCTGATGAGTACGGACGCCCGGCGGGAGAGCTGCGCGGGTATTCCGCAGTGGTGGCGGTGTATCTGACGGCGATGTCGGCGACCATGTGGCGCCTCAAGAGCAAGGGCAAGCTGCCGAAAAGGTTCGCACCAGGCGATCTGGCGCTGGTGGCGCTCGCCACGCACAAGCTGAGCCGGACGGTGAGCAAGGACAGCGTGACCAGTCCGTTTCGCGCGCCGTTCGCCCATTTCGAAGGAGCCGGCGCGCCCGGTGAGGTGAAGGAGGATGTCGTAGGGGAAGGCTCCCGTCACGCGATCGGCGAGCTCCTCACGTGTCCGTTCTGCATGGACCAATGGATCGCGTCCGCTTTCGTCACCGGCCTCGCCGCGGCCCCTCGGCTCACTCGCTTCGCCGCAAGCGTGCTCGCCGTTCGTGCGGGCGCCGACATGTTGCAGTTCGGGTACGCCGCCGCGAACCGTGCAGCGAGCTGATCAGCCGGTTTCCGAGGCGGTGCGGCCCGCGACGGCTCGCTCAAGGTCCGTGATCGGCGCTGGGCGTGCCCATAGATAGCCCTGCCCGAGGTCGCAGCCGAGCTCGGCCAGCGTGGCACGCTGCTGGTCGGTCTCGATTCCGGTGGCGACCGCACGCATCCCGAGCTCGTGCGCGATGTCGACAAGCGCTCTCGCAATCGTCGCGGCACCCTTGCCATGCGCGAGGTCGGACACGAGCATGTGGTGGATCTTGAGATAGTCAAGATCGAGGGTCCGGAGCCGTCGCAGCGACGCGATGTCGCCGCTGAACTCATCGAGCGCAATCCCGACCCCGGACGCGCGAGCTGACTCGATCTGTTCGCGGGCACGTTCCGGGTCGCGGGCGAGATCCGCGACGTCGATGATCAGCCGCGCACCGTCGACACCGCTGTCACGCACCGCGTCCGACACCATGTCGCCGAACTCGTGGTGGCGGACGCTGCGACCCGAGACGTTCACGGTGACCGTCAGACCGGGCACCGACGCGATTGCCTCGCAGCCGGCGGCAAGGGCCCATCGGTCCAGCTCCACGATGAGACCCTTCGATTCCGCGAGATCGACGAAGTCTCTTGGCTCGAGCAGCCCGTGCTTCGGGTGTGGCCAGCGGGCGAGGGCCTCGATCCCGGACCACTCGCCGGTCGCGAGATCGATCAGCGGCTGGTAGTACAGCCGAAAGTCACCTCGGACGATCGCATCGCCGAGCTCGACGCGAAGCTGTGACCTCAGCTCGCTTGCCGACCGCATCGAGGGGTCGAAGATCTCGTAGCGGTTCTTGCCGCGGGCTTTCGCGGCATACATCGCCGCGTCCGCCTCGACCAGCATCTCTTCGGAGGTGATGTCACGGCCGCCGAGCATCGTCATCCCGACGCTGAGGTGTACGAGGACTTCCTCGTCGCCGAGCCGGATCGGTGAGCTGACGGAGGCGTAGAGCCGGTCGACGATGTCGAGCGCTTCGGGAAGCTGGGTGTCCTCGAGCAGGACGGCGAACTCGTCGCCGCCGAACCGGGCGACGGTGTCGGCCGGACGGACGCACTCCCGCAGGCGCACACCGATGACGCGAAGCAGCTCGTCTCCCGCGCTGTGACCGAAGCTGTCGTTGACGTCCTTGAAGTCGTCGAGGTCGAAGAAGCAGACGACGAGCTCCGACAGGCCGCGGCGTTCGAGTGCATGCTGCGCCCGGTCCGCGAACAGCGATCGGTTGGCCAGACCGGTCAACGTGTCATGGGACGCCTGTCGCCGTAGCTCGGACTCCAGATGAAGCCTGAGATCTTCGGCCGCGATCCGCTCCCGCACCCGCTGATCGGTGCGTGAGACTCCGGCCTGGACCGATTCGATCAGCTCATCGACGGGGACCGGCTTGGTGAGGTACTGGTCGATCTGGCCGACCGCGGCGATCGCAGAGTCGAGCGACGCGTACCCGGTGAGCAGGATCAACGAGACGTCGGCGTCGATGGAGCGGATCGCGGCGCAGAGGTCGAGCCCGCTCATGTCAGGCAGCCGCTGGTCGCAGATGACGACGGCGGGGTGAAGCTCGCGCTCACGCACGATGGCGGCGCCGGCGCTCGTCACCCCGATGGCGGTGAGTCCACGTCCGGTGAGGATCTCGACGAGGGTTCCGGCCATCGCCGGGTCGTCGTCGACCACCAGCACATGTACCCCGCGGGTTCCCGCAGCGTCCCCACCCGGCAGCGGGTCCTTTCCCACGGCAAGGACGTCACCGGGTGTCATCTCACCCACTGGAGTCCTTTCGATAGCCCATTTGCCGTCCTACCCCTGCCTGTGGGGCGATCATCCACTCCCGAATACAAGGATGCCGCGCCTTTTCCTTCATCGCACCGCTCAAATGGTCGAAATAATGACGAAGGCGTGATCCAGGACGAAGGGGCATGATGGCGGATGCACCGGCCGCGCGCTTGCGCTGGCCAGCGCTCGTCGTCGTCGTCCTGCTTGTCGGGATCACCGTGGTGTCCAGCGTGGGCATTCATCGGGCGAACCAGTCAGCGGAGCGCCGGCTCCTGCATGAGCGAGCGTCGGAAATCGCGCTGATCCTTACCGACAGCTTTGCGAGCCTTCAGACACAGATCGAGACGATCTCCGCGGAGACGGCGCTCAACGGCTCCGATCGGGAGGCGTTTCTGAGCGCAGCGAATGCGCTGTCGCCCGGGGGAGGCAGCTTTGCGCAGCCGGTCGGTCTTGCCCGCATCGATACCGGGTCCGGGATCGTCCGTTTCATCACGCGGGCCGGCTCGTTGCCGGCAGCGCCGTCCGCACAGGCCGCAGCAGTGATCCGCCGCGCGCTGGCCGAGAGCCCACCGAAGGTGACCTCCGCGGTCTTCGGCTCCGGCGCGAGCCGCGCGCTCGGGCTGGCGTATCCCGTCGGGGCATCCAATCTCGTGGTGTACGAGCAGCTTCCGCTCGACCTTGCAGCCGCCGGGTCCGCCATCAGGACGAGTGCTCCCTTCCACGAGCTCAACGCCGCTCTCTACGGCACTTCCACCCGTGACCCGAAGGCACTGCTCCTGACGACCAACGGCTCGGTGCCGCGAACCGGGGAGATTGCAACTGCTGCAGCACCGTTCGGCGCCGATACCTGGCTCGTGGCGATTCAAGCGACCAGCCCGCTGGCCGGGAAGTTCGCCGCGCGTGCCTACTGGCTGGTGTTGCTCGGCGGACTCCTGATCACGATCGTCCTCGGCTTCCTGGTCGAGATCCTCCTGCGACGACGCGACTACGCGTTGGCGCTGGTTGCCGAGCGGACCGAGGAGCTGCAGCAGTCGGTCGGCGAGCTTGAGCTCGCCCAGGAGAAGCTGGTGCAGACCACCCGCCTCGCCGCCATCGGCCAGCTTGCCTCGGCGATCGGCCATGAGTTGCGCAACCCGCTCGGCGTGATCACCAACGCGCACTACCTGTTGCGCACCGCGCTCGAGCGCAAGGACGGCGGACCCGATGCGGCGCGGCATCTGAGGACCGCCGAGCGAGAGGTCGGCGCCGCGACGCTGATCGTGGCGGACCTGCTCGACTACGCCCGCGCCCGTGAGCCGGTGACCGCATCCGTCGACATCTCGGACCTGATCGACGAGGTGCAGACCGTGATTCCCGCGCCGGATGACGTAACGGTGGAGCGTCACGCCGCGTCGAACGTTCCGGCGGCCCGCGCGGACCGCGACCAGCTTCGACAGGTGCTTCTCAACCTTGTGTCGAACGCTTACGAAGCGATCTCGGACGGCGGCACGGTGACGATCACGACCGAGGCGGCCGCCGACTTCGTGCGAATCAGCGTCACCGATACCGGCAGCGGCATGGACGAGGAAACCCTCGGGCAGCTCTTCGAGCCGTTCTTCACACGCAAGACCAAAGGGATCGGTCTCGGATTGTCCGTCACCAAGCGGATTGTCGAGACACATCGCGGCACCATCTCGGTTGATAGTGCGGTCGGTCGGGGGACCACCTTCACGATCGAGTTGCCCGCCGCTCGGGTGGAGGTAGTGAAGTGACTCATTCGGTCCTCGTCGTTGATGACGAGTACGGCATGCGCGAGACGCTTGTCGACATCCTTACGAGCGCCGGCTACGTCGTCACTGACTGCGGGGACGGTTTCGCGGCGCTCGAGCTGGCACGGGCGCAGCCGTACGACGTGATCATCATGGACATTCGCATGCCCGCGATGACCGGTGTCGAGGTCCTCCAGTCCCTCGAGCACCCCCCGCCCCAGGTGGTGCTGATGACGGGCTACGCAGTCGAGGAGCAGCTCCGTCAGGCCAGGGAGAACAACGCTTTCGCGATCATGCAGAAGCCGTTCCAGATCCCCTACCTGCTCCGGATCGTTGCGGCTGCGGCCAACAGCGCGGCGTAGCGCCGGCTTGGATCGTCAGTAGACGATCTTCATCCCGTCGATTCCGACCTTCTTCCCAGTTGCGAACGCCGACTTCTTTCCCAGACAGGTGAAGCGGAAGGTGTGAGACCGCGGGGTCGATGAGCTGCTGGAGAAGGTGACCGTCCTGGTCCCGGCATGGGCCGAGTAGAGGTTGATCGTGCGCAGGGTGGTGAAGCCCTGCGAGATCGACAGCTTGCCGAATCCCGGCCCGGTCCTGAGGACGACGGCGTACGACCGCCCGGTTCCGGTAGCGGTCGCCGTCGCGTCGCGGTGAGAGGTCTCGCTGGCACTCCCGGCGATGTCGCTGCCACCGGCCACGTGATGCCAGCTGCCGGTGAACGAGAACCGCCGGTCGTCGACGGGCACCGAGACGGTGTTGAGCACGTGCCTCGAGGTGTTGCCCGCCAGATCGAAAGCGGTTGCACTCAGGACGTACGTCGCGCCAGGTGATCCCGTGAACGTGGTCGCGCCGGCAACCGGAGCGGTCGCGTCGGAATAGACGGGCGCGGTCTGCCCGTCCCGGGTGATCGTCACCGCCACCCGCTGCGGCGGCAGACCACCGATCGTTGCGGAGGCGACCCACGTCGCCGTGATCGCTCGCGCGGATGACGCGCTGTGCGGATGGACCAACGTCAGCACGGCGGCCAGGTCCGGGGGGGACGCGGCCGCGAACAAGAGTGATGCGATCGCCGGCCACAACGGTGCGCCCAGGCCGCTGACCGTGTCGTATCCGACGGCCGCATCGGCCGACGGGTCGATCGGCTCGTCTGCGCCGGCACCGTTGCTGCCGACAGTGACGTCGCGGAACGCGCCGTCGTGCAGGGCATAGGCCTGGTAGAGCGCGTTGTGGATGTCGCCGATACCGCTTGTCGCGCCGTGGGCCGCAAGGGCGTTGGTGAACAGCGCCGCGGACTCGGGCGTCGACAGGCTCGTCCCGCCGATGACGAAGTAGTTGTGTCCGCCGGCGGTGTCGGTGGGATCCGTCGTATAGACCGGCAAGCCGGTCTCGGGATCGCCGTTGTCGCTGATATCGGGGACCAGGCGCGATGTCGAGGTTGAGAACGGGCTGTTCGTGATCGCGGACTGGAACGCCGGCTTGGCGAAGGTCGACGAAGCCCCTCCGCCGGTTCCCCCGTTGGTCGTGCAGTCCCCGGCGCTCGTGCAGCTCCACGCGGACTCGGCCCAGTTCGATCCGTTGTTCGGCGCCCCGGTCCCGACAGGGTTCAGCGTTGTGGCACCGACACCGATCGCCTCTGGAGACGACGCCGGGTAGTCGACGTTCGATGATGCGGAGGTGCAGCCGTCATAGATCCCGTCGTCGCCGCTCGAGGCGAACACCGTGACCCCTGCGGCAAGCAGCGACGTCAGCACCGGCTCGAAGGCGTCGATGAAGTCGCTTCCGGTGTCCGCCTCGCACAGGCCCCACGACACTGACAACGCGGCGATGCGCGGATCACCGCCCTGGTAGGCGTGAGGGTCGGTCATCACATCGTCGAGGACCTGGGCGAAGGCATCGCCGTAGCCTGCGGCGGTGTTGGGCGCGAAGTACGGCCGTTGGTGGGCAAACGGGTCCGTCGAGAGCAGCGCTTCCTGGTCGAGGTCGACCTCCTCGTCGCCGGTGTCACTTGCGCTCGGGCCCGGGATGCTCGGTAGGTCGACCGGCACCTGGGTCAAGCCGGTGGCGGCGTTGAAGCCGCTCACCCCGAGATCAGGTGTCGAGGCCCACTGCGTGAGGTCGCTGGAGTTCCAGCCGGCGAGCTGAACCGTGGCGATGGTCAGCGTCGTGGCCGGGTCGAGGCCGGAGTACGGCGGCTGGCCGAGCGCCGTCCGCGCCGCTGAGGTGTAGGCGTTGCGGAAGTCGGTTCCGTCGACACAACCGCAGGCGGCGTCGGCAGGCGAGAACATCGCTGGACCGCTGGTGGTCGGGAAGGCGGCCGTCGCGACCCCCTCGAGACCTGACGGAAGCGCCGGGTACGCGCCGGTGGCCGCCTGTCGCTCCTCGGGCGTGGCATGGGCGCGCATCGTCGGATGAGCGCCGAAGGCAGCCGCGACCGTTGTGCTGGGCGCGCTCGCCGAGACCGACCAGGCGGTCTGATCGGTGATCTTCAGGCCCGCCGTCTGGAGTGCACTCGCAGCGGCTGCGTGGTCGGCGGCGCTCGGCAGCAGCTTCGAAAGCACCTTCATGCGCTGGGCATGTGTCAGGCCGTGTGCGTCGGCGAGCTGATGCAACGCCGCGAGGTTCGGAGCCTTGAGGAAGACGGTCACGCCGGTGCTCGGGCCGCTGGCGAAGGCGGGGACAGGGGCGAGCGCAGTGAACCCGGCAAGCAACGCGGCTCCAGCGCACAGCCAGACCCGACTCGGTCGGCCGTCCATGTGGGCATCCTCGGTTCGGCGAACAGCGGCCCGCCTAGTTAATCGGACGTTCGGCCGAGACGTGAACGGCCGGTGCCCGGTGCGGGGCTAGAGCACCGGGTCGAAGCGTTCCAATGCCGCAATATGCAGTTCCGGAGCAGCCTGCATGTGCAGCACGAATAGTCCGGCTTTGCGCACCGCCGGATCCTCGGGCGGCTTGGCGCCGAGAGCCGTGCATGCTGACAGGATCAGACCGGGGATCGTCCTCCCTTGGCTACAGACCACCGATGCGACGTGGCTGCCGAGCAGCTCGACCAGTCGCTCGGCGGCGAGGTCGGGCTGTTGCCCGTAACCGGTCTCCGAAAGCAGTGGCTCGCTTTCGACGGTGAGCCGGGCGGCTGCGGCGTAAGGTCCGATCGTCTCCAGACAGCGCAGCACGTCTGCTGACATGACCCGCTGGACGCCGTAGGCCGCCAGCAGCGGCACGAGCGCCTCGGACTGTTGGTCGCCGAGACCATCGAGTGGGCGCTCGCGGTCGTCGCCGGCCCAGCTGGACCGCTCGCCGGCGCTCGCGTGGCGCACCACCAGGCAGGGCCAGGTGGACATTGCCGCCCGGCTGACGTCGCGCAGGACGTCGCGGTCGCGGTCGGCCAGCAGGTGGCGTTGCGCTTCTCGCGGGGGCAGCCACATCAGCTGGTCGACCTCGTCGTTGGGCTCGAACTCCCCGCCGCTCACCTGCATCGCCCAGTAGCGGACCCGCTTCGGCGCGCCGTCCTTGAGATAGGTGATCTGGCCGAGCGGACGGCCTGGGACCCCGATGTGGCCGGTCTCTTCGGCGACTTCTCGGACCGCGCCGACCACCGGGTGCTCGCCCGTGGTGAGCTTGCCTTTGGGGATGGACCAGTCGTCGTACTTCGGCCGGTGGACCAGCGCTACCTCGATCTCTGCGCCACCCATCGCGGGCCGCCACAGGACCCCCCCCGAGGCCTCGATCACTTTCTCGGGCGACATGAGACGTCCATCTTGCCTGACTCGTGTCGGCCGCCGTATGAGGTGGGTACGGGAGGCATCAGTCGGTCAGTCGCCGAGCCAGTCCAGGCTCTTCGCGCGGCTGGCTGCCTTCCACTGCTTGCGGAACTCGGCGCGGGCCGCGGCGCCCGCCACGGTCTGCCGGGCATGCATGAGGCCGAGGGTGAAGGCGATCGTGCTGCCGCCGCGCGCTGTCGCGACCACGCGCAACAGGTCGGCGGCGATGGTGGCGTCCTGGTTCTCGCCGAGGCTGTCCTGCAGGCCCGCAGCGATTCGTGACAGCTGGTGCGCGGGACGGCCGAAGGTAGCGGAGGCAGCCTCACATGAGTACCGCAGTCGCTTGGCCTCGATCCGCACCTTGTGCCACGCCTCTGGGGCGGCGTCGGGGGAGTCGAGGCTCTGGACACCTTCGCGCAGGTCGTTCCAGCAGGCGCGGACCAGCCGCGGCACCGCCTTGCCGGTCGGCCGCTCGCCGGCAGGGGAGGTGAATGGCTCCCACCCGGCATCGACCAGCCGCTCGAGCAGGACGATGTAACGCTCGCCTGATAGCACCGCATCGATGCTCTCGCGCCCGGCGGTCAAGTTGCCCCTGACGACCTGTTCGAGCCGAGCCCGAACGGGGCCGACCACCAGTTCCTCAGGAAGGGCGTCGAGATCGCGCATCAGCCGATCGAGGAGCACCTCGCTGTCGCGTGTGGTGCTCAACGAGTCAGCCAGCCAGGCGAGCTCGCGGCGCAGCGATCCCGCCCACTGCGGATCGAGGAGCGGCCGGAACGTCTTCAGCACGCTGCGCAGCCGTCGCGCGGTCACCCGCATCTGGTGCGCGGCATCCTCCGCATCGCGCCGGACCCCGGTGTCGAGCGCGATCAGGCGGCGGACGTCGCGACGGAGCATGTCTCGTACCGCGCAGCGCGCCGGCTCGTCGAGCCCGACCTTGCCGGGCAGCGGAGGGTCGGGGTCGGCGCTCGCCTGTGGGCCGAGTGCGCGAACCACTTTCGGCACGAACTCGCCGCCCACAGCGCCGCTCGCCCGCAGCAGGCCACCCACGCCTTCGATGGCGCCGATGCCGCCGCCCTTGTCCTCAACCTCGATCTCGCGAAAGCGCAATGCGACGTGGCCGGCGTTGACCACCGACACGAGATCGTCGGTCAGCTCGACGAGTGACGCACCGGCCACGTCACGCAGCATGTAGGCCGTGCGGTTGGTGACAAGGGTCGCTACCGGGCCGAGCACTGCCGTGCGTGACCACGGCAGAACGAGGCCGCGCAGCACCTCGGGAATCGCCTCGGCCTGCCCCTCGACGCGGATCTCCTCGCGGCTGACAGCGTTCGCGTCCGGCACCATGCGGACCTTGCCGACGGGCAGCTTCAGATGCCAGCCGTCTGCGTCCTCGCCCTCGCCGGAGCGATGGCGCAACGTGATGCCTTCACGTGCCAGGCGCAGGTCGCTGGTGTCCCAGTAGACGGCGCGGAGCTCGTGGTGAATCGGCTGGTCGACCGCCGCGGCGCCGGTTCGGTCGTCGAGGAGGTCGGGGATCTCGAACGGTGGATGGACGCGAAACTTTGCCTCGACCTCTCGGCTCGAGGTCGCTGGTGTCAACGCGCGTCCGCGCGTGCGTCGTCTGCGCGCATCGCGGCCGCATCCAGCAGCGTCTGCTGGTAGTCGCGCAGCGGTGTGCCATCGGGTGCCGTGACCGCTCGCGTCCACCGCCCGTCGGCATCCAACGTCCAGGCCGATGTCGTCGGGTCGGTAGCGAAGGCGAGCAGCCTTCCCAGCTCGTCCTTCACCATCGGATCCCGGATCTCAACCAACGCTTCGACGCGCCGATCGAGGTTGCGATGCATGATGTCGGCGCTCCCGATGAATATCCGCTCGGCACCGCCGGCGGCGAATCGAAATGCTCGCGAGTGTTCGAGGAAGCGGCCGAGAATGCTGCGTACCGTGATGTTGTCGGACAATCCAGGTACGCCCGGCCGCAGCGCGCACATCCCGCGAACCACGACGTCGACGGGCACGCCTGCGATCGACGCGTCGTAGAGCGCGTCGATGACCTGCTCGTCGACGAGGCTGTTGAGCTTCAGCGTGATGCCAGCGGGGCGCCCGGCTTCGGCATGCTCGATCTCGCTGGCGATCAGCTGGAGCAGCGCCGGCCGCAGTGTGTCGGGTGCGACGAGCAGCGTGCGGTAGTCGCGATGCTTGGTGTAGCCCGAGAGGTGGTTGAACAGGTCGGCGGCGTCGGCGCCGATCACCGGGTCGACCGTGAGCAGGCCGAGGTCTTCGTACATGCGTGCGGTCTTCGGGTTGTAGTTACCAGTGCCGATATGCGTGTAACGGCGCAGACTGCCATCAGGCTCCTGGCGGACGACCAGGCAGATCTTCGCGTGGGTCTTCAGGCCGACGACGCCGTAGACGACGTGGCATCCGGCGTGCTCGAGCGCCCGCGCCCACTTGATGTTGGCCTGCTCGTCGAAGCGCGCCTTGATCTCGACGACGACGAGGACCTGCTTGCCCGCTTCCGCGGCGTCGATCAGCGCATCGACCAGTGGCGAGTCACCGCTCGTGCGGTAGAGGGTCTGCTTGATCGCAAGGACGGCCGGATCCGCTGCGGCTTGTTCGACGAACGCCTGCACGCTCGTCGTGAAGGAGTCGTACGGGTTGTGCAGCAGTAGGTCACCGCGCCGCATCGCCGAGAACACGTCAGCCGCCGACTTGGAGTCTCCGCCGGTACGAAGCCGCGGATGGGTCAACGGGCGACTCACGTCGAACTTCAAGGCGGGTACGTCGATCTCTGCGATCGCCCAAAGCCCGGCGAGGTCGAGGGGGCCGCCGATCCGGTAGAGCTGCTGGGCGTTGATCTCGAGCTCGCGGACGAGCAGGTCGAGGACCTTGTCACTGATGTCGGCCGCCACCTCGAGTCGCACTGCCGGGCCGAATCGTCGTCGGACGAGTTCGCGCTCCAGCGCCTGAAGGAGGTTGTCGACGTCGTCCTCGTCGACGGTGAGGTCCTCGTTGCGAGTGACTCGGAACAGCGAGGTCTCGATCACGTCCAGGCCGGGGAACAGCTCCGGCACGTGCGCCGAGATGACGTCCTCGAGCAGCACGAAGCGGCGCTCTCCTACCGCCACGAACCGTGGCAGGACCGGCGGCACCTTGACCCGGGCGAAGTGCTCCCGGCCGTTGTCACGGTCGCGGACCACCACCGCAAGGTTCAGCGATAGGCCCGAGATGTAGGGGAACGGGTGCGCAGGGTCGACCGCGAGCGGCGTGAGGACGGGGAAGACATGCTCGGCGAACAGCGTGTCAGCCTGCTTCTGCTCGTCGCCGGTCAGCTCGTCGTAGCGCGGGATCTCGATGCTTTCGGCGCGCAGCGCGGGAAGGATCTCGTCCCGGAACAGGGCTGAGTGCCTGGCGACGAGCTCATGCGCGCGCACCGCGATCAGCTCGAGCTGCTCGCGGGGAGTCAGGCCGGCGGGAGTGGCGACACCGATCCCGGTTGCCAGGCGTCGCTGGAGGCCGGCGATGCGGACCATGAAGAACTCGTCGAGGTTCGTGGCGAAGATCGCCGTGAACCGGGCGCGCTCCAGCAACGGGATCGAGGCGTCCTCGGCGAGCTCCAGGACGCGCGCGTTGAATGCCAGCCAGCTGGTCTCGCGGTCGATGAAGCGGTCGGGATGAGTGGGACGGGTGTTGCGCCCTGGCGCCTGTCGGAGGTCCTCGATCTCCTCCGCGAGCTCATCGGCGTAGCGCGGCAGGTCGGGCGCGCTCGACGCCGTTGTGCTCACGGACCGATTTTCCTCGCCCCAAGTGGCCGGTGTCGAGTTCGGGGCGGCCAGCAGGTGAACGCCAGATGAACAGACTCCCGCAGGGTGGGCGGAGGACGCGACGATCCCACCGGCTGGGCGATCTCACCCGTTGGGCGAATCGCTTTTACGCCGGCGTGACCGTCGCGTCCTCCGGCGGCTTGTTTAGGTTGTCTGCTGTTGAGGCGGGTTTCACAGTGAAGCTGCGGCCCTCGCTCGCCAACGTCCAGGCAAGCCGACGGGGCGTCCCGGTGCCGGGTTCGCCTACTCGGGCCCAGAGTTGGTAGTCGGCGTCCGGCAGGCCGCGGGGGAGCCGGGCGTGGAGAGTCGCCCCGCCCGGCGTGACTGTCAGCTCCGCAGCCAGCATCGTCGGGGGAGAGCTCTCATCGAAATGGAGAAGGAACACCTGCGCCGGCAGATCGCAGGGTGCGCCCGCGATAGCGGGGACGGGCAGTTCCAGGTTGCGGCGCTTCAGCGTCGGTTCGACGGCGTCGTCGATGAGGTCGGTGAGCGGGTGGGACCACTCGCCGATGTCGAGCGCGAGCAGCGGAGTCGGGGAGGTCCAGTAGGGCTGGATCGGAAGGGCGCCCGTCCTGACCTGTGCGATCAGGCACTCGATGGTGTGCGGATCGCTGTCGGGTCGCAGTGATGAGGTCGTTGTCAGGCCGCCGAACATCACGCGCAACCGCAGGTCCCACAGCCCGTCACTGAGAGGAGCGCCGCCCTGCAATGAGAGCGGATCGAGGGCGACCTGCCCGGTCACCTGTAGCTGTCCGTCGTCGGTGATGCGGAGCGACAGCCCGTCGGTTGTCGACCAGAGCTGAGAGTCGGCGCGAGAGACGGTCGCGCAATCCAAGTCGGCGAGCCGCAGATCGTCGGCGGTGACGAGGCGATCTTCGCGAGGAACCGCGGCGACTTCGCGCGGGACCAGCCAGTCCTCGCCGTCTCGTTCGAGGTGCAGCGGGTCATCGCCGGAGAACAGCATCGCAGTGATGTCGATCGTCAACAGGCCGTCCTGCCAGATCGGTTGCATTGCGCTCGCGCGCAGCTGAACAGAGGCGAGCCAAGAGGCGTACGACGTGAGTCCATCCAGATCGTCGTCGACGAGTAACCGCGACTGCGCGCGTACGAAGCAGCCGAGCCCCTCACGCACCTGCGGCGCGAACCGTGTCGTGGCAAGGTCGCGGACCTGATCGAACATGTCGCGTCGGAAGTCGGCGGGGTAGTCGCCCATCTGGTTGCCGCGCAGCCGGCCGAGCAGCTCGTTGCGATAGAAGCGCCGCTGCAGCGGGATCCGCGCCGCGGGGTCTGCGATGTTGCCATCGATGACGTCGAGGACGGCTGCCAGGTCGCGGTAGTAGTCGACGGGTGCGGCCTCGACGTCGCCGAGGTTGCGCCCTCCCACTCTTCGCCGCCGATAGAAGTAGCAGGCGAGATCGCCGACCACGGCCACGGAGGTCGCCCGCGTGTACACCTGCATGCTGAAGTGCTCGTCCTCGACGTGTCTCGGTCCTTCTGCGAAACGGATGTTGTGCTCGCTCAGCAAGGACCGGCGCACCATCTTGTGCGGCGTCAGCGTCTCGACCAGCGGATAGTCATGGATCGTGCGTCCGGTCACGGTGTGCCGGAAGACCGGATGGTGCAGACCGCGGAAGTCACTTGTCAGCTTGCCGACCACGATGTCTGCGTCACTTTCCAGAGCAACTTCGAGCACTCGCTCCAGCGCTCGCGGGTCGAGCGCGTCGTCGCTGTCGACGAACTGCACGTAACGACCCTGCGCGTTGTCGACACCGACGTTCCGCGGGCGGCCGGGCCAGCCGGACGCAGGGATCCGCACCAGCTGGATCAGGTCCGGGTTCGCATCGACGTAGCGCTGAGCGCGCACGTCGCTGCCGTCGGTACTGCCGTCGTCGACGAGGACGATCTCGTAGCGCTCGCGGGCGAGTGTCTGGGCGAGCAGTGATTCGATGCACTCGTCGAGGTTGGCCGACGGATTGAAGAACGGCACGACAACACTGACGTCGAGCATTTGCGTTGACCTTAGTGGCGGTCACGCTGCGCGACTAGTGTCACGTGCATGGCGGCATTGGCTGCGTTGTCGATCAGCGAGGCGATATCGCGGCTCGACGAACTTTCCGCAGCCACACCGGCGCCGCCGCTCAAGGACGATCTGACGGCTGTATTCGAAACGTTGCTTGCTACGGCGGACGGCGTCGTTGAGCCGCCCCGACGACTGTTCGAAGCCGCCGAGCGGCTGGTGGCGGCCGCCGAGCCTGCCGTCATCGAGTCGCTGCCGACCCGTACCCGGATCGTCATGCGCTTGTTGCAGCTCGGACTCACCGATGCGGCGTGGGCGGTTCTTGTCGACAGCGCGACGGGTGTGGTGAGTCGTGCATTTCATGCGACGACGTCGTCGGGTGCCAACCGCACGGACTGGCCGCTGCCGTTGCTCACGGCGATCGAGCCGCCGGACGTCTACGCGGAGCTGCCAGGCTTTCGAGACCCGCGGTACGGCGTACCGGACCATGCCTATGACATCGGTGCGGCGATCAAGCTGCGGTGTCACGTCGAGGACGTGGTGCCAGGCCGGCGGCCGCTGTTTGCCGGCTGGGCCGCGCTCGATCTGCTGGACACCGAGCCGACCGAGTCGATTGCGATTGTCGCCAGACACGAGGGTGTCGAGCTCCGTTGGGTGGGCATCCGCCGTCGCCGGGCTGATCTGCTCGGAGGCACTCGCGAGACGCTGCGTCGGCGTGCTTGGGCGGGATGGCGCGTTGAGCTCGATCCGGCGGAGTTGTCCAGCGCCGGGCGCTGGACGCTATGGCTCGAAGTGGGCCAGAAGGGCGTCGCGAGGCGCGTCCGGATCGGCAAGTCCGCGGGAGGGCTTGCAGAGCGCGCGGTCGGGACTCGGCTCACGAGGAAGCCGCCGGTGGACCTCGTGCAGGGGAACGGCGGCTGGTCGGTGTTGGTAGTCGGCTAGCGGTGCAGGTAG
Source organism: Mycobacteriales bacterium (assembly GCA_036268405.1). Lineage (GTDB taxonomy): Bacteria > Actinomycetota > Actinomycetes > JAFAQI01 > JAFAQI01 > DASZTV01. The sequence continues at coordinate 19,829 of DATAUF010000145.1, read as the reverse complement.
GCGACGATCGCGGCGGCAAACGCCGCGGCGAGCCGGCGTTGGAAGTGTGTGGAGACCAGCATTCGCGCGTCGTGGGCGTTGCGCATGTTGCCGCACTCGACGAGCACCTTTGGCTGCGTCGCGAGGTTGAGGCCGGCAAGGTCGGCGCGGGCAGTGATGCCGTCATGGCCGTCGTAGGTGCTGACGGGCATCGCGGTCCTCGAGAGGAGCTCATGACGCACGACGTCACCGAGACGGGATGACGCGCCAACTACGTGCCGGTTGACCTTGTCCTTGACCGGTTCGAGGATCGCGAAGCCTCGCCCGCCGGGCGGTCCGCCGTCGGCGTGGATATCGAGTGAGACGTCTGCGTGTGCCGCGTTCAGGATCTGTGCGCGCCGGTTCACACACGGTCCGATGCCGTTGTTGGAATGGCGGGTCATGACGACCTCGGCGCCGTCGCGGCGGAGATCCTTGGCAAGGAACGTGGCTACCCGGAAGTTGAAGCGCGGCTCGGTGTAGCCGCCGTTGGTCTGGGTGCCGGTCGTGTCGCAGTCTTCGCGTTCGCGCCCGTTCCAGATCTGCCGGCCGAGGTACGACGGATCGGTGTAGTTCCGCCCGTTGTGGCCGGGATCGACGCCGATGACCCGCCCTGCGAGCGGACCGCTGGCTGTTGGAGCTCGAAGCCGGGCGTCGCGGGTGGGGGCGCTGCTGCCGGTCGGGCCCGCCGAGATGCCGGCGCAGCCGGTGACACCCGCGAGCGTGACGAGCGCAACGAGAAGGCGTCGCATCTGGGCTCCTGGCGGCTGACAAGAAAGCGACGTCCGGCACAGTGGGGGGGTGTACTGGGCCGGACGTCGCTCCAGCGAGTCTAACGTCCGCCGCTGAGATAGTTGCAAGAGGTAACCGTCAGTCCGGATGGTGTGTCGGCCGCTCTTGGACGGGGTAGTGCTTACGCGGCGTGGCCGGGCGCCACAACGAAACGCCGGCCGCGATCAGGCCACCGGATCCGGCCAGGGCGATCGGTGCGGGTCCGACGAAGCCGGTGCCGAACAACGCGATGCCGCCGGCGAGCGCTCCTGCCGCGAGAACGAAGCAGCACACAGCAGACAGCCGCCGCGTGACCGATGGTCGACGCGGCGGCTGTCGGGGCTCGCCTGGGTGCTGCAGGGTGTTACCGCTTGCGAGCGGGTGCCCTCTTGGCAGCTGCCTTACGTGCCGGTGCGCGCTTGGCGGCCTTCTTGACCGTCTTGCGTGCGGTGGTCTTGCGTGCGGTGGTCTTCTTCGCCGCCGCCTTGCGAGCAGGTGCCTTCTTCGCAACCTTCTTGGCAACCTTCTTGGCCGCGGCCTTGCGAGCCGGTGCCTTCTTGGCCGCCTTCTTCGCGGTCTTGCGTGCAGTGGTCTTGCGTGCCGGTGCCTTCTTCGCCGCGGCCTTGCGGGCGGGTGCCTTCTTGGCCGCCTTCTTCGCGGTCTTGCGTGCTGTTGTCTTCTTAGCTGCTACTCGTGCCACTTGAGCCCCCTAGCTCGTTGATGAGGACTGTGCTGCGTGCAACTGTGACACCGAATGCGTGCGCAAGCCATCACCGTTGGATGTAACGACATCGCGTGTCGCGGCGAATCAATTGTGCCGTTCGCGTTCGCAATGTCGCTCGCGTATGTCACGCAGTACGAAAACCTGAGTGTTTCCAATGAGATTCGCTTGCCGTCGCGGGACACGGATACGTGTTTCCGATGCGTTGCACGTTGTCAGTGCTTGCCAAAAACTCCTCCCCCGAACAGCTTGTTCGGGGGTGTTGATGTCGGTGCGTGACTCGTGGTTGCGCTCTTTGCAGCAGTTGGTTGCCGATGGGGCTCAACTGTCGATGCGCGTGCCGTCGATGTGGGGCGTGCGGCTGCTGTGCTGCTGGGTGACGCGTGCGTCGACAGCGAATGTGTCGCGTGCATCGTCGCGGGCGCGAGCTCCAACAATCGCGCGATCTCTTGCGATGCTGCGAGCGCCAGCTGTGTGCCGGGCACCTTGCTCGTCTCGAGGACGCGCTGTTCGAGAGTGAGCAGCTGACGCACAACGTGAAGCCGGGCCGGATTGTTGGTTGCCGTGGCGATCATCGCGGTGAGCTGCTGATGAAGGTCAGCGGCAACAGCCAGCACCTGCGCGGCGCGCGGATCATGTGTGACGACATGCTCGAGGCGATGCAGTGTCGTCGTTGCGGCCTCATGTGCAGCGGATGTGCTCGGAAGATGCGCAGCGACGACGGCCTGGTGCGGTGCACTCGCCGATACCGATACCGATACCGATACCGATGCGTGATGTGCATGCGGCGAGGTTGAACCGGTGCCGCCGATCGCTGCTGCGGCAGTCATCGCGATCGCCCCGACCAGTGGCACGGCCGGGAGAGCAAGGAGGGCTCGGCGCGCATTGCTGCGCCGCGACGTGACGGGCCGGACTCGTGTCGGGCGGGCGCCGGCACCGACCGATGCCACCTCGTCGGAGGTGGCCGAGACGATGTCTCGTGCGATCTCCGGCCGACCGGCCTCGAGTGCACCAGCGGCCGCGGCAAGGTCGATCGCCAAGGTGGTCCGGACCTCGCGGACCGAGCGAAGCAGGTCCGCTATCGCCTGATCGTCGGCGTCGTGACGCTCGACGTCAGGACAGACCGGCGCCTTGCGCCGCGCCCGCCGTCTGCTCACCACGCCCCCTCTTTCGCCACCGTCGTGAGCGTTCCTTCCGGTCCTCCGTTCCCACGATTCGTATCGGTCACCCCTGCGGTCCCGCCCCAAACCGTGTCTTGGGAGGATTCCTGCTCCGAACGAGTGAAGCGAGGACTACGTGGCGACCACCATCCCGACCGGCGAGACCGCCGACCTGACGCTGGCGTTTCTCGGCGGGACGGGCGACCAGGGACGAGGTCTGGCGCGAAGGTTCGCGCTCGCGGGGCACCGGGTCGTGCTCGGCTCACGCCAGGCGGATCGCGCGGCGAGCGTGGCAGCCGAGCTGGCGGCCACCGTCACCGATCCCTCGCTTGTCACCGGCGCCGACAACGAGACGGCAGCGGCCGGAGCCGATGTCGTTGTCGTGGCGGTGCCGTGGGAGGGACACGAGGCGCTTGTCGGCGCGCTCGCGGCGACGCTGGCCGGCAGGATCGTCATCGATTGCGTCAATCCGATGGGATTCGACGACAAGGGTGCCTACTCGCTGACCGTGGCAGAGGGAAGCGCCGCACAACAGGCCGCTGCGCTGTTGCCCAACAGCACGGTCGTGGCGGCGTTCCATCACGTCAGCGCGATGCTGCTGCTCGACCCTGAGGTCGCCTCGGTCGAGACCGACGTACTCGTCCTCGGGGATGATCGCGAGGCAACCGACCTTGTGCAGGCGTTGGTCGACCGGATCGCCGGGATGCGCGGTATCTACGGCGGTCGGCTGCGCAACGCCGGTCAGGTCGAAGCACTCACTGCCAACCTGGTATCGATCAACCGTCGCTACAAGGCCCACGCAGGCCTGCGCGTCACCGATGTGTAAGGCCTACATCGACGACAGGCTCTGATTCCTTGGTGGGTACTCACTCGAACGAGTGCTCAGGCCCCGGGTACGTGCCGTCCGCGACTTCGCGGGCGTAGGTGCTCGCCGCATCGGTGATGACGGACCGCAGATCGGCATAGCGCTTCACGAATCGTGGCGCCGGCCCGTTGTTGAGACCGACCATGTCGGTCCACACCATGACCTGCGCGTCGCAGTCCGGTCCCGCGCCGATGCCGATGGTGGGGATCGCGAGCTCCTTGGTGATCTGGCCCGCGACATCCGCCGGGATCATCTCGAGGACGACCGCGAAGGCGCCGGCTGCTTGTAGCGCCACGGCGTCATCGATGACCTGTGCGGCCTGCTCGCCGCGACCCTGCACGCGATAGCCGCCGAGGCCGTGCTCGCTCTGCGGAGTGAATCCGATGTGCGCCACGACTGGTACGCCTGCGTCGACGATCGCGCGCACCTGTGGCGCGACCTGACGGCCGCCTTCGAGCTTGACCGCCTGCGCGCCGCCTTCCTTCATGAAACGGATCGACGTCTGCAGCGCCTGCTCCGGGCTGACTTGATAGGACCCGAACGGCAGGTCGGCGATCACCAGCGCGCTGCGTGTCGAGCGAACCACTGCGCGCACCAGCGGCATCAGCTCGTCGACCGTCACCGGAAGTGTCGTATCGAAGCCGAACACGTTGTTGGCGGCGGAGTCGCCGACGAGCAGTGCCGGGATGCCGACCTCGTCGAAGATCGCCGCAGAATGCATGTCGTAGGCCGTGAGCATCGCCCAGCGCTCACCGCGTTCCTTCATCGCCTGCAGGTGATGAGTGCGGATGCGGCGCACCGCGGCCCGTGGGCTGCCGTATGGAGAAATACCGCCGTCAGTCATGACTGCCTCCTCGCCTCGAGGCCCTGTGCTGCATCTACAGCGGCGGGTCCCCGGACTACGACAAAAAGTGTGGCACACAAAGCGGCGAATCCGATTCGGTCAGGAGGGCTCTCGCCAGCTGTTCGTGATCGGAAGGCGCCGGTCGCGCCCGAATCCCTTCGGAGTGATCTTCGGTCCAGGTGGGTACTGCCGGCGTTTGTACTCGGCGGCATCGACCAGCTGGACCACCAGATCGACGAGCTCGGCGGGATGACCTAGCTCGATCAGCTCGTCGCGGCCGAGATCGCGCTCCACATAGGCATCGAGGATCGTGTCGAGCACCAGGTAGTCAGGAAGCCGGTCGCTGTCGAGCTGTTCGGGTGCCAGCTCGGCCGACGGCGCCTTGTCGATGATGTCGACCGGAATCGGCTCCGGCTCGCCGTTGCTGAGCGCGACAGCGTTGCGCCAGCGCGCGAGGCGCCAGACGAGTGTCTTGGGGACGTCCTTGATCGGAGCAAAGCCGCCGGCGCTGTCGCCGTACAACGTCGAGAAGCCGGTTGCGAGCTCGCTCTTGTTGCCGGTCGTCAGCACGAGGTGGCCTGCTTCGTTGGACATCGCCATCAGTGCGGTGCCGCGCACCCGGGCCTGCAGGTTCTCCGCGGCGAGCCCGTGCAGTCCACCTTCCGCGGTCTCGCTGAAGGCCTTGTCGTACGCCTCGACCATCGGCTCGATCGGCAGCAACGACCAATGCAGTTCCTGGCGGCGGGCAAGCTCTTCCGCGTCGGCCACGCTGTGCTCGGTGGAGTGCCTGCTCGGCATGCCGATCACATGCACTGCGTCGGCGCCCAGCGCGTCCCGTGCAATCGTGGCGACCAGCGCCGAGTCGATCCCGCCGGACAGCCCGAGCACGACGGTGCGGAAGCCGTTCTTGCGGACGTAGTCGCGCGTTCCGAGAACGAGCGCCGCCCACACCTCGGCTTCCTCATCCATGGCCTCTGCCAACTGTGCGGGCACGTCACCCGACGCGACCCGCGCCGATGAAGCCGTGACGCGCTCGATCACGATCGACGTGCCGTCACTTGCGTCGACAGTCCCGGTCGTGTCCGTCGTCCCGGCCGGCAGATCGAGATCCGTGACCAAGAGCTCGGGGACGAAGCGTGCGGCACGCGCCAGCAGCGCGCCGCCGGCGTCGACGACCAGCGAGTCACCGTCGAACACCAGCTCGTCCTGGCCACCGACGAGGTTCACGTAGGCGAGCGCCGCGCCCGCTTCGGTTGCGCGTCGAGAGGCGAGCTCGAGACGCACGTCGTCCTTGTTGCGTTCATACGGCGAGCCGTTGATGCACAGCACCAGACCCGCACCGGCCGCACGTGCGGCCGCGATCGGTCCGCCCTCTTGCCAGAGGTCCTCGCAGATCGTCAGTGCGATGTCGATGTCACCGAAGCGGACGACTGGCAGCCGGTCGCCGGGAACGAAGTAACGGAACTCGTCGAACACGCCGTAGTTGGGGAGGTGATGCTTCGCGTATCGCGCGATGACGTTGCCACCGTGCACGAAGGCGGCGGCGTTCTGCGGTTCGCCTGCCGGACGCCCGACGCGTGGCGCGGCATCTGCGCAGCGGTCGAGGTAGCCCACGACGACGGCGACGTCCGCGAGACCTTCCGTAGCCAGCCGTTGCGCAAGTCGCTCGAGCGCGTCTCGCGAGGCGGCAACAAAGGATCGCCGCAGCACCAGGTCTTCCGGGGGATACCCGGTGAGCGCCATCTCGGGAAACGCCACCAGGGCGGCGCCGAGATCCGCAGCGCGGCGAGTCTGCTCGACGACGACGTCAGCGTTGCCGCGCAGATCGCCCACCGTGAGGTCGACCTGTGCGAGGGCGACACGCAGCCGCGGCATGGTTCAAGGCTAGAGGGAACGCTAGGTCCGCGATGTCGATGGCGTCATGTGCCCGTAATGTGCGCGCCGTAGGCTGGGAGCGTGGATCGACAGCAAGAGTTCGTGCTGCGCACGATCGAGGAGCGCGACATCCGGTTCGTCCGGTTGTGGTTCACCGACGTGCTCGGGTTCCTCAAGTCGGTGGCTGTGGCACCCGCAGAGCTCGAGGGCGCCTTTGCCGAAGGAATCGGCTTCGACGGCTCGGCGATCGAGGGCTTCGCACGGGTCCACGAGTCGGACATGCTGGCCCGCCCGGATCCGTCGACGTTCCAGGTGCTTCCCTGGCGTGACGAGCAGCCGGGGACCGCTCGGATGTTCTGCGACATCCTGACCCCCGACGGTTCACCGTCCTACGCCGATCCGCGTCACGTGCTTCGTCGATCGATGCAGCGCGCCGCAGAGCTCGGCTTCACGTTCTACGTGCATCCCGAGGTGGAGTTCTTCCTGCTCCGCAACCGGCCGACCGACACCGACATGTTGCCTGCACCGATCGACTCCGGCGGTTACTTCGACCAGACGCCGCACGATCTGGGTCACGACTTCCGCCGGCAGGCCATCACGATGCTCGAGCGCATGGGCATCAGCGTGGAGTTCAGCCACCATGAGGTCGCGCCCGGTCAGCAGGAGATCGACCTGCGCTACGCCGACGCGCTGACAACCGCCGACAACCTCATGACCATGCGGCTCGTCGTGAAAGAGGTGGCGCTCTCGCAGGGCGTCTATGCATCGTTCATGCCGAAGCCCTTTGCCGAGCAGCCCGGCTCCGCGATGCACACGCACCTGTCGCTCTTCGAAGGCGACCGCAATGCTTTCCACGATGCGAGCGACCCGCTGTCGCTGTCGAAGGTCGGCAAGGCCTTCGTCGCCGGCTTGCTGGTCCACGCCGCGGAGTACACCGCGATCACCAACCAGTGGGTCAACTCCTACAAGCGGTTGTGGGGTGGCGGTGAGGCGCCGTCGTACGTCTGCTGGGGACGCAACAACCGGTCCGCGCTGATCCGGCTGCCGATGTACAAGCCGCAGAAGGGCAACTCGACCCGTGTCGAGATTCGCTCGCCGGACTCCGCATGCAACCCCTATCTCACGTACGCCGTGTTGCTCGCCGCCGGCCTCAAGGGGGTCGAGGAGGGTTACGAGCTCCCCGATGGCGCCGAGGACGACGTGTGGGCGCTGACCGACGCGGAGCGACGCGCAATGGGCATCGCGCCGTTGCCCGGCTCGCTGTCCGATGCGATCAAGGTGATGGAGGGCTCCGAGCTGATGGCGCAGACGCTTGGCGAGGGGGTGTTCGACTTCTTCATGCGCAACAAGCGCGCGGAGTGGGACGACTACCGCAAGCAGGTCACGCCGTTCGAGCTCTCGCGCTACCTCCCGCTTCTCTAAACCGACGTGGCGGTCGCACTCGTCGTCCAGCACGTCCCGATCGAGGATCCCGGTCGGTTCTCGCAGTGGCTGCCGGCTCGCGGCGTCGACCTGCGCACGATCCATCCGTACGCCGGAGATGTCGTGCCTTCGCGCCTCGACGCGGACGCCTTGATCGTCATGGGCGGCGGAATGGGCGCGTACGACGACGAAGCAGCGCCGTGGCTGCCGGCGGTTCGCGACTTGTTGGCGGCTGCGGCGCGCGACGCGGTGCCGACTCTTGGCGTCTGCCTCGGGGCCCAGCTGCTCGCCGTCGCGACAGGTGGCCGCGTGGGGCGTGGTGTCAACGGTCCTGAGATCGGCCTCGGTGAGGTCGCCGTCAATGCCCCGGACCGGCTGCTCGATGCCGGGTCGCTGCCCGTCGTCCAGTGGCACTACGACACGGTCACCGAGCTGCCGCCGGGGGCTACCTTGCTCGCGTCGAGTGAGGCGTACCCGGTCCAGGCGTTCCGGGTCGGCCCATCGGCGTGGGGCCTGCAGTTCCACATCGAGGCAACGCCTGAGTTGGTGGGCAAGTGGGCGGAGCTCGAGCACCGCGACGTCGCTCAGATCGTCAACCCCCTTGCTGCGGCTGACTCCATAGTTGCGGCAGCCGGAGAAGCCATCGCCGCCCGCTTCGCCAGCCTCGTCACAGGAGTGACCGACCCCAAGTAGCGTGGCTGGCCGTGAGCCATCCGGATCGCACCGCCAGCGGCAGTGGGCGGTTGGCACGATCTGGCTTCAGGGATCCCGACACGGGTTTGGCCCGCCTCGTCGAGCTGGGGCTCGACCGCGATGACGCGGTTGTCGATGCGCTCGCCGAGACCGCTGATGCCGATCTCGCTCTCGCCTCGCTGGCCCGGATCGCGGAAGCCTCGGAGCGAGACGAGCTCGTTGCCGCGGTGCGTGACCACGCGGGCCTGCGACGCCGGCTGTTCGCGGTGCTCGGCGGAAGCGCCGCGCTCGGGGACTGGCTGGTCAGGCACCCCGGGATGTGGCGGGACCTTGCTGAGGACACCGCGTCGACCACGCGACCTTCGCGGTTCGGTCTCAGCTCGTCGCTGCGCAGGGATGTCGAGGGTCTCAGGGACACGGCCGGTCGTGACGCACTTCGCATTGGCTACCGGCACTCGCTGCTCGGGTTGGCCGCGCGTGACCTCTGCGGGGAGATCGCGTTCGACGATGTCGCCGCCGAGCTGTCCGACCTTGCCGACGCGACCCTCGGTGCGGCGCTCGGGATCGCAGGGTCCGAGCATCCAGGGACATCGCAGCTCGGCGTCATCGCGATGGGCAAGTGCGGCGGACGCGAGCTCAACTACGTCAGCGACGTCGATGTGGTGTTCGTCGCCGAGCCTGCAGATGCCGAAGCCGCCGCGCGTGCCGCGGCGATGATGCGAGCCTGCTCGGACACCACGCCGGAGGGAAGCATCTGGCCGGTGGACGCCGCGCTTCGTCCTGAGGGCAACGCGGGCCCGCTCGTGCGCACTCTCGCGAGCCACGTCAGCTACTACGAGCGATGGGCCAGCACCTGGGAGTTCCAGGCGTTGCTGAAAGCACGGGCGGTCGCGGGTGACGCCTCACTCGGCGATGCGTACGTCGCCTCGGTGACGCCGATGGTCTGGGAGGCGGCGGCGCGTCCGAGCTTCGTCGAGGACGTGCAAGCGATGCGGCGAAGGGTCGTCGGGACACTCCCCGTCGCAGAGGCACCGCGCCAGGTCAAGCTCGGTCCGGGCGGTCTGCGAGATGTCGAGTTCGCGGTGCAGCTGCTGCAGCTGGTTCACGGCCGCGGCGACGAGCTGTTGCGCAGCCCCACCACGCTGATCGCGCTCGACGCGCTCGCCGAGGGCGGCTACGTCGGACGCGACGACGCTGCTCAACTCGCATCGGCGTACCGCTTCCTGCGGACCGTCGAGCACCGCCTTCAGCTGCAACAGCTCCGGCGTACGCATCTGCTACCCGTCGACGAAGCCGGCCTTCGTTGGCTGGCGCGATCGATGGGGCGCCGCGACGTCGTGAGCTGGCAGGCGGAGTACGACGGGCATGTCCGCGAGGTACGCCGGATCCACGAGAAGCTCTTCTATCGGCCGTTGCTCAACGCGGTGGCGCGGCTGCCTTCCGATGGCACCCGGCTCACCCCGGCCGCGGCGATCGCGCGGCTCAAGGCGCTGGGCTTCGCCGATCCGGCGGCGGCGCTGCAGCATCTCGAGGCGCTCACGTCGGGCGTCAGCCGTAACGCCGCCATTCTTCGCGCGCTGCTCCCCGCCATGCTCGGCTGGTTTGCAGAGGCCGCCGACCCCGACGCGGGGCTGCTGTCGTTCCGTCAGGTCAGCGATGCGCTCGGCCGCACGCCGTGGTACCTGCGCGTGCTGCGCGACGAGGGAGCGACCGCCGAGCGACTCGCCCGGCTCCTCGCCACGAGCCGATATGTCGCCGACCTGCTGGGCCGGGCTCCCGAGACTGTCGCGCTCCTGGCCGACGACGACGAGCTCCGGCCGCGTGGACCCGATGCGTTGCGCGGGGAGCTGCTGGCCGTGTCCAAGCGCAACGACGACTGGGAGGACGCGGTGGTAGCGGCTCGCGGCCTTCGCCGGCGCGAGCTGATCCGGATTGCGTGCGGAGACCTGCTCGGACTGGTCGGCATCGACGACGTCGGGCGGGCGTTGTCCGACGTCGCGGCGGCGACGCTGGCGGCAGCGCTCGAGACGGCCACCCGAAGTGTGCGTGCCCAGGTCGGCGCCGACCTTCCGGTGAGGCTGGCCATCATCGGCATGGGTCGCCTCGGTGGGCTCGAGCAGGGCTACGGCAGCGACGCGGACGTGCTGTTCGTCTACGAGCCGGTCGGCGAGGACAGCCCCGAGTGCACCGCGACCGCACACGATGTCGCGCAGGAGCTTCGCCGTCTGCTCACGACGCCCGCGCCGGACCCCGCGCTCATCGTGGATGCGGACCTGCGGCCCGAGGGCCGGCAGGGCCCGCTGGTGCGAAGCCTCGCGTCGTACGCCGAGTACTACGAGCACTGGTCGGCCCCATGGGAGGCCCAGGCATTGCTCCGCGCGAACCCGATCGCCGGCGATGCCGATCTCGGCCGTCGGTTCATCGAGCTGATCGACCCGATGCGCTATCCGGCGAAGGGGTTGCAGCCCGCAGAGATCCGCGAGATCCGGCGGCTCAAGGCCAGGATCGAGGCAGAACGGCTGCCCCGCGGTGTGGACCCGTCGATGCACATCAAGCTCGGTCGCGGCGGGCTCGCCGACGTCGAGTGGACGGCGCAGCTCCTGCAGCTTCGGCACGGTGGTGAGCAGCCCGCACTGCGAACCACCGCGACCATCGAGGCACTTGCCGCGGCGGCAGACGCCGACCTGCTTGCGCGCGACGACGCCCAGGCACTGGAGGATGCGTGGGTGATCGCGACGCGGGTGCGCAACGCCATCGTCCTGGCGCTCGGCCGCCCGACCGATGTCGTGCCGTCCGATGCCCGGGCGCTGGGTGCCGTCTCGCAGGCGATGGGCTACGCGGCCGGCCGGAGCGGCGACATGGTGGAGGACTACCGCCGCGCGACGCGCCGAGCCCGCGTCGTGCACGAACGGGTTTTCGCCTCGTGACGAGCCCTGCCCCCGCCCGTTCTCACTGGGCGGCGCCGATCACGGTGGCAGTGGTGCTCGGGATCATGTACGTGCTGTTCGCCCCTCACACCGCCGACCTCGCGGCGCAGACCGCTCGCTCGCAGGTCTTCCGGCGCAGCGGATACGTCCCGTACTGGACCGGTTGGTACGGCGGCACCCCGATGGCCGGCTACAGCCTGGTCACCCCGCCGTTCCTCGGGCTGTTCGGTCCGGTATGGCTTGGCGCGCTGATGATCGTGGCGGGCGGTGCCGTGGCGGTGCCCTTGCTGGCCGGCTGCCGCCGGCCGCGCGCCGCCGCGATCGCCGTCGTCGTCTCCGGCACGTTCGACGTCTTCTCGGGACGCATCACCTTCGCCGCAGGCGTCGTGGTCGCTCTCGCGGCGGTGCTCGCCGTCGAGCGCCGTCGCAACTGGCCGGCGTTTGTCGTCGCGATGCTCGCCACCGCGACCAGCCCGGTCGCCGGTGTGCTGCTCGCGGTCGTCGCGGTAGCGACCGTGTTGGCCGGTCCGCGGCGGCGGATGGCAGCACTCGCAGCACTGATCGGCATCGCCGTCGCACTCGTCGTCATCGCGATCCTCGCGAGCGGTTCCCGCGGCGGCTACGAGCCCTTCACGCGTACGTCGCTGGTGTTGTCGATCGGGACGACCCTCGTCGTGATCCTGAGTCCGGTGGGGCGGCGCCTGCGAGTGGTCGGTTGGCTGACGCTCTGGCTGCTCGTCGGCTGCTTCGTGATCCACTCTCCGATCGGGGCCAACGCCACCCGCATCGCCGTGCTCGGTGCTGCGCCGGCGCTGGTCGCCGTGGCGCGCTGGCCGAAGCTCGTGCTCGTCCCGTCGGTGCTCGTCGCCAGCTTGCTCGCCCTTGGACAGCTCACGAACGACATGTCCGCCTCGGGCGGCTCGGTGGCAACTCGCGGGTTCGTCGAGCCGCTCATGGACCAGCTGCTCGCGCAACCCGAGATCGAGCAGTACCGCGTCGAGGTCGTCGCACCGAAGACGCACTGGCCGCTGACCTATCTGCTGCCCGATGTCGCCGTCGCCCGCGGATGGGAGCGGCAGACCGATGAGGCCAGGAACTCGCTGTTCTACGGACGCGCTCCGCTGACCGCGGCTACCTACCGAGACTTCCTTGATCGCAACGCGGTGGGGTACGTCGCCCTCCCGTACCGATCCGCGCTCGACTACGGATCGGTTGGCGAAGCGGCGCTCATCCGAGCCGGCCTGCCGTACCTGTCCCAGATGTGGAGCAACGCCAACTGGCGGTTGTACGCCGTTGCGAGCCCGTCGCCGTTGGTCGCGAAGATCTCGGACCCCGCGCCCGCCCCCACCGTGAATCGATCGGCCGTCGTACCCAGCGCACAGGTGCTTGCGGCTGATGACACCGGCTTCACGTTCGACGTCGACTCGGCCGGCCGCTATCTGGTGCGCATGACCTGGTCGCCGTATCTCGTCGCGAACGATGCGCGGGTGAGCCGCGCGCCGCATGACCACGTGATGGTGACGATTCCGTCCGCGGGCCACTACCGGCTGCGCGCCGTGTGGCGCTGGCCGTAGCCAACGTTCAGGCGGCGATGAGCTCGCGTTCCGGTGAGCCGGACGCGTGCAGTGTGGCGGTCCGGCTGTAGGCATGCCGGCCGGAGAGCAGGCGCTCGGCGGCCAACCCGATGCCGAGCGCCAGCACGCCACCGATTGCATCGAGCACGAAGTGGTTGCCGGTGCCGAGGACGACGAAGACCGTGCAGACCGGGTAGAGCGCACCCAGCACGCGGACCCAGCGCCGCTCTGCCAGCGTGACGATCGCCAGCGCGCACCACAGCGCCCAGCCCACGTGCAGAGAGGGCATCGCGGCGAACTGGTTGGACTCCTTGGCGATGTCTCCTGACGCGATGGAGCCCCAGGTGTGGAACTTCACGAGCGTGTCGACGAAGCCGGGAAGCATGCGCGGCGGGGCGAGTGAGACGAACCAGAAGCCGACCAGCGCGGTCAGGTTGGTCGCGATCAGGACCGTCCGGATCGAGCGGTAACGCAATGGGTGGCGGACGTAGAGCCAGACCAGCACCCCGATGGTCACGATGAAATGCAGGGTGGCGTAGTAGTAGTCGCTGGTGTAGGCGAGCCACGCGTGGCCGGCCACCAGATGGTTGAGCGAGTGCTCGACGTCGATGTGTAGGTGGCGTTCCAGCGAGAGCACCGAGCCGGCCCGGTGGAAGGCGCCGAGGGTGTGCTCGGGCGCCGCGTTGCGCACGAGGGAGTAGAGGTAGTAGACGGCGAGGACGAAGAGAATCTCCTGCCACCATCTCGGCCGCCGGATCGCCCGGACCCGCTCCGGGAGCAGGGCGAACGGGCGTCGGCTGTGCGTTTCAGCCACGCCTCTTCTCCCGTCCGCGAGCCCCCCAGGTGCGTCGATCGATTCTGCCAGATCCTGGCGAGAGTCCGGATCTCCCGGGCCAAAACGCCAGCGGGGCCCGCGCCGTGGCGGCGCGGACCCCGTGGATGAGCGGGTAGGTCAGCCTCCGGCGTGCGGGTCGCCGGCAGGAGCGTTCACGTCGACGAACAGGCTCGAGGTCGGAGTGTCGACGTTGGCCGCGTCGTATTCGTAGTCGTCGATGCAGGGCGAGGGGTCGGACGAGTCCAGCTCCGAGCACGTGGCCAGCACGCCGACGAAGTCGCCGGCGTACGGCCCGCTGGTGATCTCTGGGGCATCGCCGAACTGTGTGAAGTCCGCGCCGTTCCGCTGGAACGTGGCCAAGGTCGGGTGGAACGCGGTGAACGGGTCGGGCGAGACCCAGCAGAAGTAGTCGTCGTAGCCGGCGTCACCGTTGTCGCTGGCGTTGTTGTAGGCGTCTGCGGCAGCTCCCGAGACGCTGTAGGAGATGAACTTGCGGTCGTTGAGGTTGAAGCCGTCGAAGTTGGCGACCGGCGCGACGCCGAGACTGCAGGGAAGGGCCGGGCCGCCGAGTGTGGCGACGACGTACGCGTTGCCCTCGTCGGTGTCGTCGCCGCTGACTTCGAGCTCGGTTGATCCTTGGGCGATGACGACATCGCAGTCACTGTCCCCGCTGCAGCTCGAAAGCCCGACCGCAAGGGCTGCGCCACTCGGCTTGAGAGCCACGTCGCCGGAGTAGGACGCGGTGATCCGGGTGACGCCGTCGCTGAGACCGGCGACCGGGACGGTGTGCGTTGCGGTGCACGCCGTCAGCAGGCAGGGGGGCAGTGTGACTGCGCCGAGGTTGTCGCCCTGATTGTCGCTGAATCCGACGGTGCCGTCCGGGGTGAGCCGCACGCCGAGGCCGAGGTTCGGGACGAGCGTGCTGATGTTCGGGATCGCGACAGTCACCGTCAGGCTGATCGAGCTGCCGTCGTCGGCGAGGGTGCCAGACAGCGCCGTTGAGCTCGCCAGAAGGTTGAGTTTGGGTGTGGTCAAGGCGGATGCCGGTGCGGCAGCGCCGGCTGCCGATACGAGCAGTCCCGCGGCGGTCAATCCGCCTAGCGCAAGGCGTAGCCGTGCCGTCCGCGGACGATTACTGGACAACCGCATCAGATTCCCCCTGGTTTCATCGGTGAGCGTTCTCGACGTGGAGCGCATCATGTCGGGCCGGGATTACGCCCCGATAAAGGGCCTTTGTGTCGGCCATCCGACACCGCGGCGATGATCGTGCGGCGTTCATCGTCACTCGTACACGTTCGTCCGGTTTGCCTGTCGGGTGGCCGACTGGAAGCGGGCAACGCGCTATCGAGATGAAACGTCTGCTGATTACCGTCCGGCCGTGGTCTCCGGCGGAGCGAACCCCGACCCGCTGCTTCCGTACGTCCCGCGACTGGTCGTCGACTGGCTCACGGAGACGCCCGACGCGCGCCATCGCAGGATCTCCGGAACGGCGGTGTTCGCCGACATCTCCGGCTTCACTGCGCTCACCGAGCGACTGGCCGAGCGGGGAAAGGCCGGCGCGGAGGAGATGGGCGAGCTCCTCAACTCCACGTTCGAGGCACTGCTCACCGCGGCGTACGACTACGGCGCCAACCTGGTGAAGTGGGGCGGCGATGCAGTCCTGCTGCTCTTCGACGGGGACGGTCACGCCATCCGGGCGTCGCAGGCGGCGTGGGAGATGCAGACCCTGATGCGCCTGCAGGGCAAGCTCACCACCTCGGTCGGGGTGGTCCGGCTCGGCATGTCGATCGGCATCAACAGCGGCGAGTTCGACTTCCTTCTTGTCGGTTCGCGATTTCGCGAGCTGATCGTGACCGGGCCCGCCACGACCGCGACCGCATACATGGAGAAGCTCGCGGAGCGCGGCCAGATTGTCCTCAGCGGCGCGACGAGGGGCGCGCTGCCCGCTCGATGCATCGGCGCGGCGGTTGACGAAGGATGGCTGCTCACCTCGCCGCCCGGCGCGCTGCCCGTGCCCAACAAGTCGCGGTCCGCCCCGGCCGTTGAGCTCGGAGCCGCCTTCTGCGCCCCGCTGCGTCAGCACCTCGCAAGTGGGACAGTTGACCATGAGCATCGCCGCATCACGGTCGGGTTCATCGAGTTCTCGGGTACCGATGAGCTGCTCAGGCGCTATGGGTCGGCCGCGCTGACCGATGCGGTGAGTCGGCTGGTCGACGCGGTGCAGGACGCAGCCGCCGCGAGTGGCATCACCGTACTGTCGAGCGACCTGTGCGAGAACGGCGGCAAGATCATCGTGGTCTCCGGCGTGCCGGAGTCGGTCGGTGATGGCGAGTCTCGCGTGCTGTCCGCCGTACGACGGGTGGTGCATCCGGGGGGTCGGCTTGGCCTGCGCGCCGGGGTGAGCTCCGGACGGGTGTTCGCCGGCGACTACGGCCCGCGCTACCGGCGGGTCTACTCGATCACCGGTGACTGCGTGAACCTTGCGGCGCGGCTGATGGCACATGCCGAGCCGGGCCAGATCATCGCCATGCCGGAGGTGGTCGAGGCCTCGCGGACGCAGTTCGAGACGGCTCCCTTGCCGCCGTTTGCCGTCAAGGGCAAGACCGCACCGATCGCGGCGTTGTTGGTCGGGGACCCGCGACGTGCCGCAACGGCGCCGACCGGCAGCCGGCTGCCGCTCGTCGGACGCGACGGCGAGCTCGCCACCCTCGTCGAGGGAGCCGACGCCGCAACGCAGGGGATCGGCACCGTCGTGGAGATCGTCGGCGGACCCGGCATCGGCAAGTCGCGACTGCTGGAGGAGCTCACCCAACGGGTCGACGCGCGAGTGCTGTGGGCTGACGGTGAGGTCTACGGCACCACCACGCCCTACCAGCCGATGCGCCGGCTGCTGCGCCACACCCTCGGCCTCGCCGACGACTCCGCCGATCATGTGCTCGCGTCCGTGCTGAGGGAGCTCACGGCGGGAACTGCGCCCGATCTGCTCCCGATGCTGCCGTTGATCGGCGTGGTCGCCGGCCTCGACCTGCCCGACACCGACGAGGTCGCCGCGCTGGACAACGAGGTGCGCAAGCCGCGCCTGGAGGCCGCCGTCAGCGATCTGCTCGGCCGTCTGCTGACGATGCCGGTCGTGCTGATCCTCAACGACCTCTACCTGATGGACGAAGCCACCATCGACCTGCTGAAGCGGCTTGCCGCCGATGTGGCGGGCCGGCCGTGGTTGATCATCGCGACGCGCCGACCCGAGACCTCCAGCCCGTTTCCGGCTGGTCAGGCCATGACGGTGCTGAAGATCGACCCGCTCAGCGACACCGCGGCGGCGGAGCTCATCTCGGTGACGGGAGCTGATGCCGGACTCGCGCCGCACCTGGTACGTGAGCTCGTCGAGCGGGCGGGCGGAAACCCGTTGTTTCTGCGTGAGCTGGTCAGCAGCGCCCGCGCCGGCGCCGATCTCCGCGATCTACCAGACTCGGTCGAGGGCGTCATCACCGCGCACATCGACCAGTTGCCGCCTGCGCGGCGGCGCTGGCTTCGCGCCGCGTCGGTGCTCGGCATGACCCTCGACACGGATCTGCTGTCGGCGGTGCTCGACGACGACCGCGACGGTGACGCGGTCGACATCGCGAGCGACATGGGTGACTTCCTCGTCGCGGGCGCCGACGGTCAGTGGCGCTTCACCCACCACATGGTGCGCGCGGCGGCGTACGAGGGCTTGCCCTATCGCCGCCGGGCACAGCTGCACGCGAGGACGGCGGACCTGCTCGAGCATCGTGCCGATGGCAATGCCGACGCCTTTGCCGACCTGCTGTCGATGCACTGCTTCCACGGGGAACGGTTCGAGGGAGCGTGGCACTACTCGCGGCTGGCCGCCGAGCAGGCCCGCGGCCACTACGCGCTCCCGGAGGCAGCCGAGTGCTACCGGCGCGCGCTGCAGTCGGCCGTCAAGCTGACGCAGGCACCGTCGGGCGAGGTGGCCCAGGTGTGGGAGCAGCTCGCCGGTGTCTACCTCGATCTCGGTGAGCGCCCCAAGGCCGACCACGCCCTCGCACAAGGTCGCCGGCACGCGCGCGGAGACTCGCTGCGCGAAGCGAGCCTCTGGCTGCGCACCGCCACGCATCGGGAGCAGTCGGGTCGTTACTCAGAGGCCCTGCGGTGGGCCACCAAGGGCCGGGCCCTCCTGGCGGGGCGGCAAGACGCCGATGCCGTCAAGCTGCTCGCCCGGTTTGCCGAGCTGTCGGCGAGCGCGCGCTTCCGGCAGGGCCGGTTCGTCGACGCGATCTCGGACGCTCAGTCGGCGCTGGCACTGGCCCGACGTTGCGATGACCGCCAGACGGAGGCGGATGCCCTCACGGTCCGCGAGCTGTCGTCAGCAACGATCGGTCTGCCGTACGACGCTGACACGCTTGAGAAGTGCATCGCGATCTATGAGGAGATCGGCGACGTCCGCCGCAAGGCCCGCGCCAACAACTGGTTCGGGATGTGTGCGTACTACGCCGGGCACTGGGACGAAGCGGTCGAGCAGTTTCAGCGCGCGGAGCGTTCGTACTGGCGCGCCGGACGCGAGTACGACGCGGCCACGAATGTGGCCAACCGCGCGGAGGTACTGATCGCACAGGGTCATCTCGAGGAGGTCGGCGAGCTCCTGGCGGCCGCCATGAAGGTATGGCGGGCCACCGGGTCCACCAGCGCGACCGGGTTCGGTCATTTCCTGCTCGGTCAGGCAGCTCTCGCGCAGGGCGAGGTCGACTCGGCGCTCGGCCATCTGGCGGAGGCGCGCGCACTCCGCGCCGACCTGAGGGAGACCGACGACCTGTTGACGACGGACGCCGTGATCGCGGTGTGTCGGCTGCGCAGCGGAGAGGTGGCGGCGGCACTGCAGCTGGCGGATGATGCCTTGGCCGGCGCGGCGCCCGGGGCTCCTGCCACGCCGACGTTGCTGAGGGTGCGCGGAGAGGCGCTGATCGGGGCCGGCCGGGAGGATGAAGGGCGCGCCGCGCTTCGCGCGAGCCTCGCCGAGGCGCGCGGCCGAAACGCGCGTCACGATGTGGCAGCAAGCCTCACCGCCCTGCTGGCGTTGGACTCCGCGGTGCCGCAGCCGGATCGCGAGGCCTGGCAGCATGAGTACGACGGGCTGGTCGAGCTGCTCGGTCTGGTCCCGGTGGGGTCGGCTAGCCGCCGATAGTCGCGCGGCTCAGCCGCCGATGGTCCACGTGTCGCCGGAGGCCAACAGCGTGGCGAGATCCCCGTCGCCTTTGGCGGCCCGCGCCTCGGCGATCTGGGCTCGTGCCGCATCGTCGTACGCCGGCCGTGCCACGGCCCGGAAGATGCCGAGCGGGGTCACGCCGTTGTCGACGTTGCCGAGGCGCGACAGCGCGAACGCGAGCTCCGGCTCGTCGGCCTGCGGGTCGTGCACCAGCAGTGAGTCGGTGTTGGCGGAGTCGACGTCCACGACTTCGAGCCGGCCGCGCGGCGAGACCCGCACGCCCTTGCCGCCGTCCTTGCCGAACCGCACCGGCTGACCGGCCTCCAGCCACACGACGTGCTCGTCGGCGGTCTCGGCGTTCTTGAGGACATCGAACGCGCCATCGTTGTAGATGTCACAGTTCTGCATGATCTCGACGAACGCCGTGCCGCGGTGCTCGGCGGCTGCCTGCAGGACCGCCGTGAGGTGCTTACGGTCGGAGTCCAGCGTCCGCGCTACGAACGTCGCCTCGGCGCCGAGCGCGATCGAGACCGGGTTCAGTGGCCGGTCGACCGATCCCATGGGGGACGACTTCGTCGTCTTGCCGACCTCGGAGGTGGGGGAGTACTGGCCCTTGGTCAGGCCGTAGATCCGGTTGTTGAACAGCAGGATCTTGAGGTTGACGTTGCGGCGCAGGGCGTGGAGCAGGTGGTTGCCGCCAATCGACAACAGGTCGCCGTCGCCACCGATGACCCAGACCGACAGGTCGGCGCGCGAGGTCGCGAGGCCAGTGGCGATTGCGGGCGCGCGGCCGTGGATCGAGTGCATGCCGTACGTGTCCATGTAGTACGGCAGACGTGCGGCGCAGCCGATGCCGGACACGAAGACGGTGTTCTCGCGCTTGATGCCCATCGTCGGCATGAAGCCCTGGATGGCGGCGAG
>DATAUF010000144.1:0-13240 GCA_036268405.1 Mycobacteriales bacterium | reverse complement strand
CTGTTCTATAACTGTGGACAACGCGCGGTCGTCCACAAGTTCCAGTCTGGCACTGAAAGTGTCCGACCAGATCCCTAACGTCAGCCGTGACAGCAGCACTTCAGCACTCACGACCCCGGAGGGTTCGATATGGCAGGCATGGATCGCGACAAGGCTCTGGCCGCCGCGCTGACCAACATCGAGCGGGCGCACGGCAAGGGCGCGGTCATGCGGCTCGGTGACGAGATCCGGATGCCGATGGATGTCATTCCCACCGGCTCGGTCGCGCTGGATGTGGCGCTCGGCATCGGCGGCCTGCCGCGTGGCCGGGTCGTGGAGATCTACGGTCCGGAGTCCTCCGGCAAGACGACCGTCGCACTGCACGCGGTCGCCAACGCGCAGCGCGCCGGCGGCATCGCCGCCTTCATCGACGCCGAGCACGCACTCGACCCGGAGTATGCGAAGGCGCTTGGTGTCGACACCGACCAGCTGCTCGTCTCGCAGCCGGACACCGGTGAGCAGGCGCTGGAGATCGCCGACATGCTGATCCGCTCCGGGGCGATCGACATCCTCGTCATCGACTCGGTCGCCGCGCTCGTGCCGAAGGCCGAGATCGAAGGCGAGATGGGCGACTCCCACGTCGGCCTGCAGGCCCGGCTGATGAGCCAGGCGCTGCGCAAGATCACCGGCGCGATCGCGACCAGCGGTACCACCGCGATCTTCATCAACCAGCTGCGCGAGAAGATCGGTGTGTTCTTCGGTTCTCCGGAGACCACGACAGGCGGCAAGGCACTGAAGTTCTACGCGTCGGTCCGCCTGGACGTCCGCCGGATCGAGACGCTCAAGGACGGGCAGGACGCCGTCGGCAACCGCACTCGCGTCAAGGTCGTCAAGAACAAGGTCGCCCCGCCGTTCAAGCAGGCCGAGTTCGACATCATGTGGGGCCACGGGATCAGCCGGGAAGGCAGCCTGATCGACCTTGGTGTCGACCAGGGCATCGTGCGCAAGGCCGGTGCGTGGTTCACCTACGAGGCCGATCAGCTCGGCCAGGGCAAGGAGAACGCGCGGTCCTTCCTGTGCGACAACCCGGACCTCGCCGATGAGATCGAGAAGAAGATCAAGGAGAAGATGGGCATCGGGCCGCAGGTCGACGCACCCGCGGACGGCGACGTCCCCAGCGTCGACATCGATGCGCCGATCGACCTCACCGCAGTCGAAGGCGACCGTGGCGGATCGGACACCTCAGTACCGACCCCGGTCGAGTTCTGAGCCGCGACACGGCCATCGACCCCGAGGCCGATCCCGAGTCGGTCGCGCGGGTGATCGCGTTGCGGCTGCTCGAGCACTCGCCGCGGACCCGCTCCGAGCTCGCGACGGCGATGGCGCGGCGTGGCGTGCCCGCGGAGGCTGCCGAGGCGGTGCTCGACCGGTTCGGCGAGGTCGGGTTGATCGATGATGCGGCGTTCGCGCAGGCATGGGTCGACTCCCGGCACCACGGTCGTGGACTGGCTCGCCGAGCGCTTGCGGCGGAGCTTCGGCGCAGGGGCGTCGGTGACGAGGTCGCTGCCGAAGCGCTGGCCTCGGTCTCCTCCGACGATGAGCTGGCTGCGGCGCAGGCGCTGGTCCGGCGCAAGGTGGGCGCGATGTCGAACCTGTCGCGTGAGGTCGCTACCCGCCGGCTGGTGGGGATGCTCGGTCGCAAGGGGTTCGGTGCCGGCCTGGCCTATCGCGTGGTGTCGGAGGCCCTAGCCTCGCAGGCATGAGTCAGCCGCCGCGCCGGTGGCTGGTCACCGAGATCTGGCTGGTCTTCGCGCTGTCGCTCGGCGCATCCGGTCTGCGCGCCGCCATCGATCTGATCGCGGACGTGTCGAGTGGCAGGTCACTGACCTCGCAGGTCGCGCTGCTCAACGGCAGCGAGGCCCCGGGCCGGCCGTGGCTCGACCTGTTCCTGCAGCTGGACTCACTCGCGGTCGGCCTGGTGCCGGTGCTGCTGGTCGTCCACTTCCTGACTCGCTCCGGCGAGCGGGTCGGCGATCTCGGGGTGGATCTGCGTCGCTTCTCGGGTGACGCGGCGCGCGGTGCCGCGCTCGCTGCGGTGGTCGGCGGGGCAGGGCTTGGCCTCTACCTCGGATCGCATGCAGCGGGCGTCGACCTGACCGTCGTGCCCGAGTCGCTGCCGGTGGTGTGGTGGCGGATACCGGTGCTGTTGTTGTCGGCGCTGCAGAACGCCACGCTCGAAGAAGTGCTCGTCGCGGGCTATCTGCTGCACCGGTTGCGGCAGCTCGGATGGAGCGACAACTCCGCGCTCGTCACGAGTGCGTTGCTGCGCGGCAGCTACCACCTCTACCAAGGACTCGGCGGCTTCGCGGGCAATGCGGTGATGGGTCTGATCTTCGGCCGGCTCTACCAACGGTGGGGGCGCGTCATGCCGCTGCTGATCGCGCACACCCTGATGGATGCCGTTGCGTTCGTCGGATACGCCGAGCTCGCCGGACACGTGTCGTGGCTGCCGACGCCGAAGGACGCGACCCGCTAGCTCTGCCAGGTCGTGGCGTGTGCGTCGAAGGTATCGGGCATCTGAACCCGAACCACGCAGAACGGGTTGCCGACCGGATCGCGCATCACGACCCAGGTGCGGATTCGCGCGACCTCGGTGGCTCCGAGGCCGACGAGCCGTGCCACTTCCGCCTCGATGTCGTCTGTCTCGATATCGAGATGGGCCCGCGGCGTCGGATCGCCGACCGCCTGCACCATCAGCTCGACGCCGGGCGCCGACTCGCCGTACGACACGTAGTCCGGGTCGTCGTCGGCGGGTGTTGCGATGCGGCCGATTAGCTCTGTGTAGAACCGGATGGACTCGTCGTAGTGATCACGTGGGACGTCGACGCAGACCGCGCAGAGCCTGCTGCGGTGACTCATGCCATGCAGCCCGTCACCGGGCACACGCAGAACGGTTGGCCCGCCGGGTCGCGCATCACGCCCCAGCGGTGCTCGCGGGTGACCTCCTCGGCGCCGACGCGGGTGAGCCGGTCGAGCTCGGCATCGCGATCCGCTGTCGCAAAGTCCAGGTGCATGCGGCTCTCGCTGTCGCCCGTCGCCTGGACGAGCAGGTAGCAGCCGGGCGTGACGTCTGCGAACTGGACGTAGGCGGGGTACTTCTCGCTCACTGCCGGCGCATGCCCGAGGGCCGCGCTCCAGAACGCGACGGCGCGTTCGTGTTCTGCCTTCGGGACGTCGATGACGAGGCCCTGCAGAGATGAGTTGGGCATGCGGTTACTGGTCACGCCCCAAGCGTGCCACGCGCCCGTACCCTTGCGACATGCCGAATCGGACGTACGAGGTGCGGACGTACGGCTGTCAGATGAACGTCCACGACTCAGAGCGGATCGCCGGTCTGCTCGAGGCTGCCGGCTACGACAGGACATCCGAGGGCGACACCGCGGACGTCGTGGTGTTCAACACCTGCGCCGTACGCGAGAACGCCGACAACCGGCTGTACGGCAACCTCGGCCACCTCGCGCCGGTGAAGGCGGCGCGTCCGGGAATGCAGATCGCAGTCGGTGGCTGTCTTGCCCAGAAAGACCGCGGTGTGATCGTCGAGCGCGCTCCGTGGGTCGATGTCGTGTTCGGGACGCACAACGTCGGCGCGCTGCCGGTGCTGCTGGAGCGGGCCCGGGTCGAGCAGGAGTCCCAGGTCGAGCTGCTCGAGGCGCTCGAGACGTTCCCCTCGGCACTGCCGTCGCGGCGCGAGTCGGCCTACAGCGCATGGGTGTCGATCAGTGTCGGCTGCAACAACACGTGCACGTTCTGCATCGTGCCCGCGCTACGCGGCAAGGAGCGCGACCGGCGGCCGGGCGATGTCCTCGCCGAGATCGAGACGCTCGTTGCCGATGGCGTCGTCGAGGTCACGCTGCTCGGTCAGAACGTCAACTCCTACGGCGCGGAGTTCGGCGACCGGCAGGCGTTCGGAAAGCTGCTGCGCGCCTGCGGCACCATCGACGGGCTCGAGCGGGTGCGCTTCACCTCGCCTCACCCGCGCGACTTCACCGATGACGTCATCGCCGCGATGGCCGAGACGCCCAACGTGATGCCCAGCCTGCACATGCCCCTGCAGTCGGGCAGCGACAAGGTGCTGACCGCGATGCGACGTTCGTATCGCGCGGAGCGCTACCTCGGGATCATCGAGCGGGTCCGCGATGCGATGCCCGACGCCGCGATCACCACCGACATCATCGTCGGGTTTCCGGGTGAGACCGAGGAAGACTTCGCAGCGACGCTCGAGGTCGCGACGGCTGCGCAGTTCGCGAGTGC
Source organism: Mycobacteriales bacterium (assembly GCA_036268405.1). Taxonomy (GTDB): domain Bacteria; phylum Actinomycetota; class Actinomycetes; order JAFAQI01; family JAFAQI01; genus DASZTV01. The sequence goes on along the minus strand of DATAUF010000144.1, from coordinate 8,950 downwards.
CTTCACCTTCAAGTACTCCATCCGGCCCGGCACCCCGGCCGCGACGATGCCCGACCAGGTGCCGGCGGAGGTCGTCCAGGAGCGCTACGACCGACTCGTCGCCGTCGTCGACGAGACCGCCTGGGCGGGTGGCAAGGCGCTGGTCGGCTCGCAGGTCGAGGTGCTGGTCGCCACCGGTGAGGGTCGCAAGGACGGCACCACGGCACGGCTGTCCGGCCGCGCCCGCGACAACCGACTCGTCCATGTGGCGGAGTGCGACGCGAATCCCGGCGACTTGGTGACCGCAGAGGTGACGTACGCCGCGCCGCACCATCTCGTCGCGGACGTCGTCGTCGGCGTGCGTCGCGCCACTCGCGTCGCCGTCGAGCACGGAGCCGCGCCGGTGCTGCTCGGGATGCCCGGGCTTGGCCGCTGATGCGTAGCCTTTCGGGCTGATGGCCCAGGTCGTCGCGGTTGTCGGTCCCACGGCCACGGGCAAGTCCGCGCTCGGCATTGCTCTCGCCCAGCGCCTCGGCGGCGAGGTCGTCAACGCCGACTCGATGCAGCTGTATCGCGGCATGGATGTCGGCACCGCGAAGCTGTCCGAGGCCGAGCGCGGCGGGGTCCCGCACCATCTGCTCGACATCTGGGACGTGACGCAGACGGCCAGCGTCGCGGACTACCAGGTGCGCGCCAGGGCGTGCATCGATGAGCTCATTGCCCGCGGCGTCACGGCGGTCCTCGTCGGCGGCAGCGGGTTGTACATCCGCGCGGTCATCGACCCGATCGAGTTTCCCGGTACCGACCCTGAGCTTCGTGCGTCGCTCGAGGCCGACCTCGCGGTGAGTGGGCCGGAGGCGCTGCATGCCCGCCTCGGCGCGGCGGATCCCGTCACCGCCGCTGCACTCTCGCCGATGAACGGACGCAAGATCGTCCGCGCGCTCGAGGTGATCGGGATCACCGGTGGTCCGTTCACGGCGGCGCTGCCGTCGTACGACGACGCGATCTACGACACCGTGCACATCGGGCTCGACTTCGACACCGACGCGCTGGACGCCCGGATCGAGCGACGGGTCGATGCGATGTGCGACGCGGGTTTCGAGGACGAAGTACGCCGGCTCGACGCGGAAGGGCTCCGCGACGGGGTCACCGCCTCGCGCGCGCTCGGCTACGCGCAGCTGCTCGCGGTGATCGATGGCCGCCTCGGGATCGATGCGGCGCGCAGCGACACGGCCCGCGCGACCCGCCGCTTCGTGCGCCGCCAGCGATCGTGGTTTCGGCGTGATCCGCGAATCGAGTGGCTCGACGCCGGGTCCGACCCGCTGACGAAGGCGTACGAGCTCGTCGCGCGGTGATCATTGCGGTGACCCCGAAATGATCACAACAGGCCATGTTCGGAAGGCTGAAATCCGTCGATATTGGACCTAGCGCATAGCGGATCTTTCGGACATCGGAGTGACCATGACAACCGTCGCGGCGACAAGCTCGGACTTCAACATGGGAGCCGAGCTGGCACATGCCATCAGCGACGACTCCCTGGTCGTCCACTTCCTGCCTGAGGTCGATCTCGCAACCGGTGCCGTCACCGGCATGGAGGCCGTCCTTCGTTGGCCGCATCCCCGCCGAGGCCTGCTGTGGTCGGCTGAGTTCATGCCGCTTGCCGAGCGGACCGGCCTGGCCGGTGTCATCGGCTGGGATCTTTTGCACGCCGCCGCGGCCGAGCTGAGCGGATGGCGCACGCTGCCGCAGGCTGCGGGTCAAGCCCCCCGGCAGATGTGGGTCGCGACGAGCGCCAGCCAGCTGCTCGAGGTCGACTTCGTCGAACGAATCGCCTCGCTCGTCGCCCAGCACGACCTGGCTCCGGGCACGCTGGGTCTTGAGGTCGGCGAGGACACCCTCGCCATGGGCAGCCGTTACGCCCCCGCGCTGCTTGCCGATCTGCGCAGCGTCGGAGTCGCCGTCGCGATCGCTGACGTCCGCAGCTGGTACGCCGGCATCGCCGCGATGGGCGACCTGCCGGTCGAGGCCGTGAAGCTTGATCGCGCCTTCGTTCGAGGCGTTGGTGCTGACCTGGCTCAGGACGGCATCGTCTCCGCGGTGGTCGCGCTCGCCCACGCACACGGCCTGCGCGTCGTGGCCGACGCCGTCGAGAGCTGGAGCGAGGGCGCCCGGCTCTGCGAGCTCGGCTGCGATCGCGCGCTCGGCTACCTGTTCAGCGGACCGCAGGCATCCGACGACGCACGCCTGATGCTCGCGCACGGCGCCGGCTGGTGCGCGCCCGCGCAGCGGGTCCCGAGCCAGACTGAGCAGAACAGCGCCGCATAGCCGCCTACTCTGGAGGGTGTGAGGTCCGTCAACGGGCTCCGTTTCGTCAAGGGGCAAGGCACGGAGAACGACTTTGTCCTGCTGCCGCAACCGCCTGACGCGCTGGACGCCACCCTGGTCCGGGCGCTGTGTGATCGGCGTGCCGGGATCGGGGCGGACGGAGTGCTCGCCGTGCGCAAGGACGGCGACTCCTACTTCATGGACTACCGAAATGCCGACGGATCGGTTGCCGAGACGTGCGGCAACGGGATCCGGGTCTTTGCGCGATACCTGGTGAGCGAGGGTCTTGAGCAGCCGGGCTCGTTCGTCGTTCGCACCCGGGCCGGCGACTGCCGGGTCGACGTGCCGGCGGGCGGTGGCGACATCACCGTCGAGATGGGCGTTCCCGAGCGCATCGCCGACGCCAAGGTCACGATCGGCGCGACGAGCTGGCCGGGTTTCGGCTACGCCATCGGCAACCCGCACCTCGTCGTCCTCGATGCCGGGGCGATCGACGATCTGGATCTGACGTCAGCGCCTGTGGTCGATCCCTTGTCGGCATTTCCGGACGGCGTCAACGTCGAGCTGCTCGAGCGGATCGGCCCGAAGCACGTGCGGATGCGCGTCTACGAGCGCGGGGTCGGCGAGACCCGTTCCTGCGGCAGCGGCGCGTGCATGGCGGCCGTGGCCGCGATGGACTTCGTGTGCCGCCGAGCGACGTACGACGTCGATGTCCCGGGTGGCCGGCTGCAGGTGACCTGGCGTGCTGACGACGTGGTGACGCTGACCGGCCCGGCAATATTGGTTGCGTCGGGCGAGGTCGATCCGTCAACTTGGACCGGATGACGACTCAGCCGTACGAACCCGGCGATCCTGCATTGAACAACCCTGTGCCGGATGACCTGGAGGGCCTGGAGCTCGAGGAGCGCCGGGCGCTTCGCCGTGTCGCGGGCATCTCGACCGAGCTCGCCGACGTCAGCGAGGTCGAGTACCGCCAGCTGCGGCTGGAGCGGGTCGTTCTCATCGGCGTCTGGACGGAAGGAACGGAAGAGTCCGCGGAGATCTCGATGGCCGAGCTCGCCGCGCTCGCCGAGACGGCGGGCTCCGAGGTGCTCGAGGGACTGATCCAGCGACGCGCGACGCCGGACGCCGCGACGTTCGTCGGGTCCGGGAAGGCCAAGGAGCTGCGCGACATCATCGTCGCGACCGGAGCGGACACCTTGATCTGCGACGGCGAGCTGACTCCGGGTCAGCTGCGCAAGCTCGAGGAGATCGTCAAGGTCAAGGTGATCGACCGCACCGCGCTGATCCTGGACATCTTCGCTCAGCACGCGCGCAGCAAGGAGGGCAAGGCGCAGGTCGAGCTCGCGCAGATGGAGTACATGCTGCCTCGACTTCGCGGCTGGGGCGAGTCGCTGTCCCGGCAGGCCGGCGGTCGGGTCGCAGGCGGTGGCGGCATCGGCACCCGTGGTCCCGGTGAGACCAAGATCGAGACCGATCGACGACGGATCCGCGCCCGGATGGCGAAGCTCAAGCGCGAGATCGCGGAGATGAAGAAGGCGCGCGTGGTGAAGTCACAGGAGCGCCGCCGTCGCGCCGTGCCGTCCGTCGTGATCGCCGGCTACACCAACGCCGGCAAGTCCTCGCTGCTCAACCGGCTGACCGGGGCCGGCGTACTGGTCGACAACGCGCTGTTCGCGACCCTCGACCCGACGGTCCGCCGGGCGCAGACCCCGGACGGCCTGGAGTACACGCTCGCCGACACTGTCGGCTTCGTCCGACACCTACCCCACCAGCTGGTCGAGGCCTTCCGCTCGTCGCTGGAGGAGGTCACCGACGCCGATCTGATCCTGCACGTCGTCGACGGGTCGGAGGCCGACCCCGGGTCGCAGCTGCGGGCGGTGCGCGAGGTGTTCGCCGAGGTCGACGCGCACGACGTGCCCGAGCTCGTGGTGGTCAACAAGGCCGACGCTGCCGATCCGGCAGTGCTCGAGCGGCTGCGCCTGGACGAGCCGGCGGCCTGCGTGGTCTCGGTGCGCACCGGCGAGGGGATGGCGGCGCTGCTCGCGCGGGTTGCGGACCTCGTGCCACATCCGGAGGTCCCGGTCACCCTGTTGGTACCGTTCACCGCTGGGGGAGTGGTGTCTCGAGTCCACCAGTACGGCGAGGTCCAGGCGGTGTCGCACACCGCCGAAGGGACTCGACTCGACGCGCGGTTGCCCGCGTGGCTGGCAGGCGAGCTGGAGGGGTACGCCGTCTCATGAGGCTTCGGGCACCGTTCATCGTCTCCGCAGTCGCGCTCAGCGCGACCCTGCTGCCCGCGCTGGCGGGGGTGACGACAGCGACGGCGGACCCGTTGGCGGACCCCGGTGCGAACGTCGCGCCGAGCTTTACGTTCACCTCGGCCTGCGACCGTCAGCTCGCCCCGGCATCTGCCGCGCTCGACGCCTGTATCGAGGCGGCAGTTCCTGACTTCGACGCGGCAAGAGCGTCGGAGGGTCTCGGGCCGATCGTGCTCCCGGACGATCTCGACACGCTGAGCCCCACGGAAGCGCTTCTCGCGATCACAAACGTCGAGCGCGTCGATCGCGGGCTGGTCCCCGCAAGCGGGCTGTCCAGCGCGCTCAACCCGCTCACCGGGGCGCCGGGCGCGGTCACCGCGGACACCCCGTCGCCGCTGCTGGCGGTCTTCGACTGGCTCTACGACGACGGGCCGGCGTGGTCGGACCGCCATGTCGTCCTCGCCGCGCTGGCCGGCCCGGTCGTGATGGGTGCAAGCGCCTTCGACAGTGCTGTGTCCGAGCAGCTGTCGGGAAGCGATGTCAGCCACCTGGTCGACGCCGAGCCGACCTGGAGCGAGATCGCGGCAACTCGAACCTTCGGCCTGGACCCGGCCAGCAGGTCGCTCACGGTCGATACGGGGGCGACCAGCAGCTTCACGGTGACTGTGACGTCGGCCGAGACTGCTCAGCTGACGGTGGCGATGGTCCACGGCGCACCGGCTTGGAGCGTGTCGGAGCCGAAGACCTGCGCCGTCCTGCCGGCCGCCTCGTGTGTGTTCACGCTGAACTTCACCCCGCCTGGTCCCGGCCGCTATCCGGGGGTCCTCGCGGTCTCGGACGGCGCGAACGGCAAGACCGTGGCCGTGGTCGGCGATGAGCTCGCGCCCGCGGTGTCGATGACGCTCGGGCGCACCAAGGTGTCGACCGGGAGCGGCGTCACCGTGCACGGGCTGGTCCAGGATCCGCAGACGGGCGCCGCCCTACGCGGGGTGCAGGTGTCGATGCAGCGCAAACTCGCGCCGGGGTACCCGTGGCAGACGCTGGCTGTTACTCGATCGGGTGCACTCGGCAGGGCAACATTCCACCTCAGCCCGCTCGGCACCGCGGCGTACCGGCTGGCCCTCGTCGGCCCGACGGGGACGATCGAGTCGAAGAGCCCGGCTCAGAAGGTCCGCGTCGTCAGCTAGGTAGCGGCTCCGTCTAGACCTTGCGGAGCACCGTCGTCACACGACCCAAGATGACGGCGTGCTCGCCGTCGATGGGCGAGTAGCCCTCGTTGTGCGGCAGCAGCCACACGTGCCCGTCCTTGCGGGAGAACGTCTTGACCGTCGCCTCGTCGTCGAGCAGGGCGGCGACGATGTCACCGGGCTCGGCGTGTTGCTGGCGGCGTACGACGACCCAGTCGCCGTCGGTGATCGCCGCGTCGACCATTGAGTCGCCCTTGACCAGCAGCAGGAACAGGTCGCCGTCGCCGACGAGCTGCCGGGGTAGCGGGAAGACGTCCTCGACCACCTGCTCGGCCAGGATCGGCCCGCCGGCCGCGATCCGCCCGACGACCGGGACGTACGCCGGAGTGGGGCGCTCATCGCCCTCGCCGGTGAGGTCGTCGGGCACCGACGCCGGCACCCTGACCTCTACGGCACGCGGGCGGTTGGCGTCGCGTCGCAGGAACCCCTTGCGCTCCAGCGTCGAGAGCTGGTGGGCGACGCTCGAGGTGCTGGTCAGCCCGACCGCCTCGCCGATCTCACGCATCGACGGCGGGTAGCCGCGCCGCTCGACGGAGTCGCTGATCACCTCGAGCACGCGGCGCTGGCGTGGCGTGAGCCCAGCGGCGTCGGGCGGACCGTCAGGAATCTCGCTGATGTTCGACGTGGCCATGGGGGGACCGTAACCGGGCGAGGCAAAGAATTCAAACACCTGTTCGAACAAATCGTTGATTGTGTCGGCCCGCCCTGATACAAACCGTACATGCGTTCGATCGAACACGCTTTCGAGTCGGAAGGGTCTGCGTCATGACTTCCCCGGTTTCGTCCTCTTCGGTTCGGCTCACCCGTCGTGGCCGGATCGCGCTCACGTTGTTCATGATGATCGGCCTCGTCGTCACCGGCTTCACGCTCGGACGCGGTTCCAGCCAGGCGGCGGGCCACCACGTCCCCGTGGCGCGCCACACCGTGACGGTGCAGGCCGGCGACACGCTGTGGTCGGTCGCAGCACGCGTCGCGCCGCACGACGACCCGCGGGCGATCGTGGCCGAGATCTCCTCGCTCAACAGGCTTTCCAGCGCTGTCGTGCAGCCCGGCGAGCAGCTCGTCGTGCCCACTATCGGCTGACGCGACACGCCCGACGAAGAAAAGTCACGTCAGGTGCTTGCGCAGCGCCCCGCGGAGACGTACGTTCGCTCCCCACATCTTGTGTTACACGGATGTGATTTACCCACAGGTTGTGGAACACCGCTTCCACAGGCTGAGCACAACCTGATTCGCGAGTGACGGAGGTGACGGGCGATGCACTGTCCGTTCTGTCGTCACGCCGACTCCCGGGTCGTGGACTCCCGCGAGGTCGACGACGGCGCTGCGATCCGTCGCCGCCGGGCCTGCCCGGAGTGCGGCCGGCGGTTCACCACGCTGGAGACCGCGAGCCTGACCGTTGTCAAGCGCTCGGGCGCAACTGAGCCGTTCTCCCGCGTGAAGGTCATCGACGGGGTCCGCAAGGCGTTCTCGGGCCGGCCGGTCGACGAGGACGCCCTGGCTCGGCTGGGCCAGCAGGTCGAGGAGACCGTGCGTGCCAGCGGCTCAGCGGAGATCGAGGCGCACGAGATCGGCCTGGCGATCCTCGAACCGCTCTCCGAGCTCGACGAGGTCGCCTACATCCGCTTCGCGAGCGTCTACCGCAACTTCACCTCGCTCGACGACTACGTGATCGAGGTAGCCACGATGCGGGCGTCACAAAGTGCTGATCCGGGAGCAATCCCGGCCGCTGAAGCGTTGAACTGAATACGGACACGAGGGGACATTCATGACGGAGACGACGACCGGGCGCGCTGATGGTCAGCGAGCAGAAGGTCAGCGAGCAGCGCAGCGGGTTCGCAAGCTGCGGTTCGAGCGCGTCTACACGCGCGCCGGGGTGCACCCCTACGACGAGCTGACGTGGGAGCGCCGCGACGTCGTCATGACCAACTGGCGCGACGGCTCGATCAACTTCGAGCAGCGCGGCGTGGAGTTCCCCGAGTCCTGGTCGGTCAACGCAGCCAACATCGTCACGACCAAGTACTTCCGCGGTGCGGTCGGCTCGCCCGATCGCGAGTCCAGCCTGCGCCAGCTGATCGACCGGGTCGTGTCGACGTACCGCCGGGCGGGCGAGGACTACGGCTACTTCGCCTCGGCTGAGGACGCCGAGATCTTCGACCACGAGCTGACCCACATGCTGGTCAACCAGATCTTCAGCTTCAACTCCCCGGTGTGGTTCAACGTCGGCACGGCAGCGTCGCAGCAGGTCAGCGCCTGTTTCATCCTGGCCGTTGACGACACGATCGAGTCCATTCTCGACTGGTACAAGGAAGAGGGCCTGATCTTCCGCGGCGGTTCCGGCGCCGGCGTGAACCTCAGCAGGATCCGCTCAAGCAAGGAACTGCTCAGCTCGGGCGGCACCGCGAGCGGCCCGGTGAGCTTCATGCGGGGTGCCGACGCGTCCGCCGGCACGATCAAGTCCGGCGGTGCCACCCGCCGCGCCGCCAAGATGGTCGTGCTTGACGTAGATCACCCCGACGTCGTGGACTTCATCGAGACGAAGGCCAAGGAAGAGAACAAGATCCGCGCACTGCGCGACGCCGGCTTCGACATGGACCTCGGCGGCTCGGACATCATCTCGGTCCAGTACCAGAACGCCAACAACTCCGTCCGCGTCAGCGACGAGTTCATGAACGCCGTCGAGAACGGCAAGGAATTCGGCCTCAACGCGCGCCTCACCGGCGAGACCATCGAGACGGTCGACGCCAAGGGGCTCTTCCGCAAGATCGCCGAGGCCGCCTGGGACTGCGCCGACCCCGGCCTGCAGTACGACGACACGATCAACAACTGGCACACCAACCCGGAAACGGGTCGCATCACCGCCAGTAATCCCTGCAGCGAGTACCTCTCTCTCGACAACTCGAGCTGCAACCTTGCCAGTCTCAACCTGCTCAAGTTCCTGCGGGAAGACGACACCTTCGACGCGACGCAATTCGCGAAGATGTGCGAGCTGATCATTACCGCGATGGACATCTCCATCACGTTCGGAGAGTTCCCCACGGAGAAGATCCGCGACATCACGAAGGCCTACCGCCAGCTCGGCATCGGCTACGCCAACCTTGGCGCGCTGCTGATGGCGACCGGCCACGCCTACGACTC
>DATAUF010000143.1:0-3447 GCA_036268405.1 Mycobacteriales bacterium | reverse complement strand
GATGTGCTCACGCGTCTGCGGCATGGCTCCGTCGGCGGCCGAGACGACCAGAATCGCTCCGTCCATCTGGGCGGCGCCGGTGATCATGTTCTTGACGTAGTCGGCGTGACCGGGGCAGTCCACGTGTGCGTAATGCCGGTTGGCGGTCTCGTACTCGACGTGCGAGGTCGCGATCGTGATGCCGCGAGCCTTCTCCTCGGGAGCGTTGTCAATCGAGTCGAACGACCGCACCTCGGTGCCGTCGCCGAACTTGTCGTGGAGCACCTTGGTGATGGCCGCGGTCAGCGTCGTCTTGCCGTGGTCGATGTGACCGATGGTCCCGACGTTGACATGGGGCTTATCGCGCTCAAACTTGGCCTTCGCCACTTTGGTGTAGCTCCTTCTTCTCTCTTGTGTTTTGTTCGTCTCAGGACGAACCTACTCAGGGTATTAGTTTTCCGTCCGCCGCGACTGCTAGGTCGTCGGCGTCCTGCGGCCTAGGCGGCTTCCTGCTGGCCCCCGACCACCTTCTCGGCGATATGGGCGGGCACTTCGTCGTAGCGGTCGAACTGCATCGTGTAGGTCGCCCGCCCCTGGGTGTTGGACCGTACGTCGGTCGCGTAGCCGAACATCTCGGCCAGCGGGACGTGCGCGGTGATCACCTGCGCGTTGCCGCGCTGCTCCATGCCGAGGATGTGCCCGCGGCGACGGTTCAGGTCACCGATGACCTCGCCCATGAAATCCTCGGGCGTCACGACCTCGACGGAGAAGACGGGCTCCAGCAGCACCGGCTTGGCACGCTGGACCGCCGCCTTGAGCGCCAGCGAGCCCGCGACGCGGAAGGCGATCTCCGAGGAGTCGGTGTCGTGGTACTTGCCGTCGGTCAGCGTCACGCGGACATCCACCAACGGGAAGCCGGCGCGCGGGCCGTTGGACATGGCGTCCTCGACGCCCTTCTCGACCGCGGGGATGAACTCGGTCGGAACCGAGCCGCCCCGCACCTTGTTGACGAAGTCAAAGCCCTCGCCGGGCGCCGGCTCGACGTTGATGTAGACGATGCCGTACTGGCCCGAGCCGCCGGTCTGGCGCACGAAGCGGCCCTCCACCTTCTCGGCGGTGCCGCGAATCGTCTCGCGGTAGGAGACTTGTGGCCGACCCACGTTCGCGTCGACTTTGAATTCCCTCATCATCCGGTCGACGAGGATCTCCAGGTGAAGCTCGCCCATGCCGGAGATCTCCGTCTGGCCGGTGTCCTCATTGGTCGCCACCTGGAAGGTCGGATCCTCCTCGGCGAGGCGGCCCAGCGCGATCGACATCTTCTCCTGGTCGGCCTTCGTCTTGGGCTCGATCGCGACCTTGATCACCGGCTCGGGGAACGTGATCATCTCCAGCTTGATCGGCTTGTCCGGTGCGGCCAGCGTGTCGCCGGTCACGACCTGCTTGATGCCGACGGCGGCGGCGATCTCGCCCGAGTAGACCTCGCCGACCTCCTCACGCTCATTGGCGTGCATCATCAGGATGCGCCCGATGCGCTCGGTGCGGCCGGTGCTGACATTCAGCACGCGCGAGCCCGCCGACAGCTTGCCGGAGTAGACCCGGAAATAGGTGAGCTTGCCGACGTACGGGTCGGCCATGATCTTGAACGCCAGCGCGGCGAACGGCGCATCGTCGTCGGCCTCGCGAGTCGCGGGCACGCCGCCGTTGTCCGAACCCTTCTCGGGCTCCAGGCCCTCCACCGGCGGCACGTCGAGCGGGCTGGGAAGATAGTCGAGCACCGCGTCGAGCAGCGGCTGCACGCCCTTGTTCTTGAAGCTCGAGCCGCACAGGACGGGGGTCAGCTGGGCGGCGAGGGTGGCAGCGCGAATCGCGGCCTTGAGCTTCGAGACCGGAACCTCCTGCTCATCAAGGATCAGCTCGAGCAGCTCGTCGTCGTACTGCGAGACCTCCTCGAGCAGGTGCTCGCGGGCCGCAGCGGCACGTTCGACCTGGTCGGCGGGGATGTCGATGATCTCCTGCTCCAGGCCGAGCTCGTCGCGGTAGACGACGGCGACGTTCTCGACCAGGTCGATGATCCCCAGAAAGTCACCTTCGGCGCCGATCGGCAGCTGAATCGGGACCGGGTGCGCGCCGAGGCGGTCGATCATCGTCTGAACGCCCTGGTCGAAGTTGGCACCGATCCGGTCCATCTTGTTGATGTAGGCGATACGCGGGACGCGGTACTTGTCGGCCTGGCGCCACACCGTCTCTGACTGCGGCTCGACGCCGGCCACCGAGTCGAACAGGGCGATCGCGCCGTCGAGTACGCGCAGCGAACGCTCCACCTCGACGGTGAAGTCGACGTGGCCGGGCGTATCGATGATGTTGATCCGGTGGTCCTTCCACGTCGCCGTGGTGGCCGCCGAGGTGATCGTGATGCCCCGCTCCTGCTCCTGCTCCATCCAGTCCATGACGGCAGCGCCCTCATGGACCTCGCCGATCTTGTAGGTCCGTCCGGTGTAATAAAGGATGCGCTCGGTCGTCGTCGTCTTACCGGCGTCGATGTGCGCCATGATCCCTATGTTTCGAGTCTTGTCGAGCGTGAACGTGCGTGGCATGAAGTCTGTAAGTCCTAGGCGGTTCTGAGTGATCCGGCTTTTGGTCATGAAAAAGGGCCCAGTGGGCCCGGTCACGACTCGGCTGTCGGCAGCGGGCGGTTCTCTATGAGGTCGGTGTTTCCATCGAATGGATCGTCGGTGCCCGGGTGCGAGCACAGATGACCGCGTCCCGACCCGAGGCGGACTCCGAATATAGCAGAGGCCATCGGATCCGCCGGGGCGGTTCTGAGGACCCCGAGCTCCGTTGGCAGCGCCGCTTCGAGACCCATCGAAACGCCGTTCTGGCGGTCGGATTACTGGGCGCCGCGCTGCTCCTCGTGGCTGAGTTTACTCCGCTGCTGCACGTCCACGCCAGCGGGCACACGCACCTCGCCCGCTCGGTCAGCACCGGCTCGCATCACTCCTACGCACTGCTGCCGATCGCCGCCCTGGCGGCCGGGCTGGCCGTCACCGCGTGGCGTTCGGGCAGCCGCATCGCGCTGTTGGCGATCGGGCTGCTGGGGCTGTTGGCGGTGGGCATCGCGCTGCGCGGCGATCTTCCCGACACGCACACCGTGGGCCTCGTCGGCACCCCGGCGTCGGGGCTGTCAACCGCCACCTCGAGCCCCGCGATCGGGCTGTTTCTGGAGACCGGCGGAGGCGCCGTCCTGATCCTCTCGGCCGCCGCCGGGATGCTGCTCGAGCCGGTTCTCGGCGTCCGCCCGCGGGGGGACGCGGGGGTCACAGCGTCGCGCACAAGGTCCGCTTCCTGACCACTCAGGAAAGCCAACCGTTTGCCAACATTTCGGACGTTACATTTACTGAACGCGAGGGTTGTCCCACCGCAGCCCCCGGTCCCGTGCGGTGGGCAGCCCTCGCGTTTCTCTTCTCTCGC
>DATAUF010000142.1:0-3655 GCA_036268405.1 Mycobacteriales bacterium | reverse complement strand
CAAGCCGCGTGGCGAGCTCCGCGGCCCAGTAGGTCAGGACGATGCCGGCGCCGGCTCGCTTGATCGAGGTCACCATCTCGGCGATTGCCCGGTCGCGGTCCAGCCAGCCGTTCGCCGCCGCGGCCTCGACCATGGCGTACTCGCCCGACACGTTGTAGGCCGCGACCGGTATGTCGACGGCGTCCGCCACTGCCCGCACCACGTCGAGGTAGCCGATTGCCGGCTTCACCATGACGATGTCCGCGCCTTCCGCGATATCGAGGCGAGCCTCAGCGACCGCCTCTGCAGCAGACCGCGCGGGATCCTGCTGGTACGACGAACGGTCACCGAACTGAGGCGCACATTCCGCCGCCTCGCGGAACGGCCCGTAGAAGGACGATGCGTACTTCGCCGAGTAGGCCATGATCGCGACGTCGGCGTAGCCGGCGGCGTCGAGTGAGGAACGGATCGCCCCTACCTGGCCGTCCATCATCCCGCTCGGACCGACCACCTGGACGCCCGCAGCGGCCTGCGCGAGAGCAATCGAAGCGTACCGCTCCAGGGTCGCGTCGTTGTCGACATCGCCGCCCGCAGTCAGCACGCCGCAGTGACCGTGGTCGGTGTACTCGTCGAGGCAGAGGTCTGCCATCACCACGACCGAGTCGCCGACCTCCGCGACGACGTCGCGCAGAGCGACCTGAACGATGCCGTCCGGATCATCCGCTCCACTTCCGCGGGCGTCCTTCACCGTCGGGATCCCGAAGAGGATCACCCCACCGACGCCGGCCTCGGCTGCCTCGACGACCGCCTTGCGCACCGAGTCGCGGGTGTGTTGGAGTACCCCCGGCATCGAGGTGATCGGCACGGGCTCAGCCACGCCCTCTTTGACGAAGAGCGGCAGCACGAGATCCGACGCCGCGACGTCGATCTCCGCGACGAGCCGGCGCAGCGCCGCCGTACGACGCAGCCGCCGAGGCCGCGACGACGGGAACGACGCCGACTCGCTCATTTCGCTCGCTTGTTCCTCACGACGATCCGTGCCTTGTTGGCCTTGCCCGGAGGCAACGTCTCGCCCGCCTCCCGGCGGTCACGGCCGAACGCCGCCAGCGCCTCGGCGAGGACCGAGGCCGACGGCGACGCCGCGGTGACGTCGACCCGCAGCCCGAGCTCGGCGGCCGCCTTGGCGGTCTGCGGCCCGATCACGGCGATGATGCTCGATGCGTGCGGCTTGCCCGCGATCCCGACCAGGTTGCGCACCGTCGACGAGGAGGTGAAGACGACCGCGTCGAACCCGCCCGCCTTGATCGCCTCGCGAGTCTCGGCGGCCGGCGGCGCAGCGCGCACGGTCCGGTAGGCGGTCACGTCGTCGATCTGCCAGCCACGCTCGATCAGTCCCGCCGCGAGGGTTTCGGTCGCGATATCGGCTCGGGGCAACAGCACCCGCTCCAGCGCATCGAACGTCGGGTCGTACTCGGGCCAGTCCGCAAGCAGACCTTCGCTTGACTGCTCACCGCTCGGGACCAGGTCCGGCCGCACGCCCCACGCCACCATCGCAGAAGCTGTCGCCTCACCGACACATGCGACCTTCACGCCGGCCAGCGCCCGCGCGTCGAGGCCGAGCTCCTCGATCTTCTCTCGGATCGCCTTCACCGCATTGACCGAGGTGAGTGCGACCCAGGCGTAGCGACCGCTCACGAGGCCACGAATCGCACGGTCGACTGCCTGCGGAGTGCGAGGCGGCTCAACGGCGATCGTGGGCACCTCGACGGGCACCGCGCCGTAGGACACCAGGCGCTCCGAGAGCGCACCAGCCTGGTCCTTGGTCCGCGGCACGAGAACCTTCCAGCCGAACAGCGGCTTGCCCTCCCACCACGACAGCTTCTCCCGCAGCCGCACGACGTCGCCGACCACAGCGAGCGTCGGGCCGTCGAAGACCGCACTGTCGCGCTCGACGGTGTCGAGGCTCGATACGACCGTGTGCTGTGACGTGGTCGTGCCACCGGATGTGACCGCGACCGGGGTGTCGCCGCGCCAGCCGTGCTCGACCAGCGAGGCTGCGACCTTGCCGATCACGTCGGCGCAGTTGAGGAGCACGAGGGTCTGCCGAGCGCCCGACAGCGACGCCCAGTCCGGCTCGTCAGCGTCGGCGCCGACGTCGACCACGTGCACTGCACGGTGCTTCTTGTCGGTGACCGGCACACCGGCGTACGCCGGTACGGCGAATGCGGCGCTGACGCCGGGGACCAGCTCGAATCCCACCTTTGCCTTCGCACACGCGTCCGCCTCCTCCGCGAAGCCGCACAGCACCGTGGGATCGCCGGGCAGCACTCGCGCCACCATCTGGCCGGTCTTCGCGGCCGCGGCGATCGCCTTGCCGATCGCAGGTGCGTCGAGACCGGCGACATCAAGTACCTCGACGTCCTCCCGGCAACGCGGCAGCACCGCGTCGCGGAGCGACTCCGACACGGCGACGCAGTCGGCGATCGCGAGGGCGTCGGCGGCGCGCAACGTCAGCAGCCCGGGGTCGCCGGGGCCTGAGCCGATGAAGACGACGGTGCCGGTCTTGGGCTTGATACGTGTGGTCACTTTCTTGACTCTCCGATCAGATCGGCGGCACCTGCATCGAGCAGTGCCGCCGCCAGGCGATTCCCGACGTCCTCGGCTTCTTGGAGGCCGCCGGTAGTGGACAACCGGACTGTGCGGGAGCCATCGATGTCAGCGACGACCGCCCGCAGATAGATCTCGTCTTCACCGTCGTCGCCGGTCGCGACGTCGGCGAGTGCTCCGACCGGAGCCGTACAACCTGCCTCGAGCCGGAAAAGCAGCGCGCGTTCTGCAGCGACCGCCGCCCGGCTCGTGGCGTCATCAAGCGTCGCGGCGAGCTCCGCCGCGAGCGAGTCATCCTGGATGCGGCACTCGACAGCGAGCGCACCCTGGCCCGGAGCGGGCAGCAGCTGTCCCGGGTCGAGAATCTCCGTCGCGACATCGCGGCGTCCCAGCCGGTCGAGACCCGCGGCAGCGACGACCACCGCGTCGAGGTCACCGGAGGTGACCTTCGCGATCCGGGTGTCGACGTTCCCGCGGATTGCCACGATCTCGAAGCCGTACCCCAGCGCCCGCAGCTGTGCCGCGCGCCGAGGCGAGCCGGTACCGACGCGCGAGCCGCTCGGCAGCTCGGTCAGCGTCGCGCCGTCTCGCGCGACGAGCGCGTCGCGCGGGTCGGCCCGCAGCGGCACCGCCGCGAGCGCGATGGCGGGTTCGGGGGCGGTCGGCAGATCCTTCAGCGAGTGCACAGCAAGGTCGATCTCGCCCGCGATCAGCGCACGCCGAAGCTCGTTGACGAAGACGCCGACGCCGAGATCGACAACGGCACCCGCCGAGCGGTCCCCGTCCGTCGACAGCTCGACGAGCTCGACAACATGGCCGGCGACCCGCAGCTCCTGGGCGACGAGGCCCGATTGCGCGAGGGCAAGTGCCGAGCGGCGCGTGCCGAGGCGCAGCGTCCCGGTCGCGAGCGCAGTCACGACGACGCCTCTTCTTCCACGACGACCGCGGCCCGAGCAACAGCCTCGGTGGCCGCGGGGTCGAGCGCGAAGAGCTCGCGCAACACATCGGCGTACGAGTCACCGCCCGGTGTCTCGGCAAGTTCCTTCACCCGCACCGTCGGCGCGTGCAG
>DATAUF010000141.1:0-8586 GCA_036268405.1 Mycobacteriales bacterium | reverse complement strand
CGGTGCAGACGCAACCGGAATCGCGACGTTCGGCGAATCCGCCACGGTCCATCACTCGACGTTCGCCCTCGACATCTCCGCGAGCGGCGATTCAGGCAACAGCAACGCGACCGGCGTCGAATCCGGCGCGCTCGGTGGTTCGCTCGACGTCACCAACTCGAAGTTCACGGGTACCACCGATGTCCCGGGAAGCGACCTGGAGTCCATCGACTGCGAGCAGGATGCCGCGAGCTGCAGCGTCGCGACCACGCACATGTCCGTCACGGCGGAGACCGAGACGGGCTCAACCGCCGATGACACCGAAGCGATTGCGACCGACATCACCTCAGACGCCGGGTTCTTGACCGTGAGCAAGTCTCAACTGTCGGCGGACGCGCTCGAGGTGCCTCTTGACCCCGGCGCCAACCTCGCGGGAGCCATCTTCATCACGGCAAACGGCGCGGTCTCGCACTCGACGCTGCTGGCGAGCGGTGCCGCCACCGGCCTCGAGGTCGATGGGATCAGCACCGTTTCGCCTGCTGACTCGCCGGTCGTGTCGATGACCGACTCCACAGTGGTCGGGGACAGCTCCAGCTCGACCGGCATCGCGGTCAACGAGTACATCGACAACACCAACACCGGTGCGCTCACGCCGGCGGTCCTCACGGTCGAGCAGTCGACGATCACCTCGGTGGCGGGAGGACCGGCAGGGGTCGGCATCTTCGTTGACGACCAGGGCACGGCGAACCTCGGTGCGGACATCCTGGCGGCCAACGACGACAACTGTGAGCTCGGCGGGACGGGTTCGTACGTCGATGAGGGCTACGACATCGACTCCGACACCACGTGCACGTCAGCGCCCACGTCGGTCTCCGGCTCGACCACGATTGCCGGCTCGCTCACCCCGCTGGCCAACAACGGCGGGCCGACCGAGACGGTGGGGCTGAAGGCGGGCTCACCCGCGATCGGTCTTGTCAGCGGAACCTTCCACCTGACCACCGACGCCTCGCAAGCGTGCGCAAACGATGACCAGCGCGGCCATGCCCGTGCGGCGTCCGGGTGCGACGCAGGTGCGTTCGAAGGCACTGTCTCCCCCAGTGGGTCCGGGTCCGGTTCGGGGGCGCAGACACCGACCGTCACCGTCACCTCGAGCGACCCGACGTCGGCGGACGGACAACCCGTGACGTACACCGCGACCATCTCACCGGCACCCTCCTGTGGGTCGGTCGCCTGGCTGGTGGACGGCGTCGCGCAGGGCACGGCGGTTGCGGTGAGCTCAGGAACGGTCGGCCCGGACGGTCTGACCATCACCTTCGGCCCGGTGTCGGACCTGGACGTCGGCACGCACCCAGTGACGGCCGCGTACTCGGGGTGTGCGGGCATTTCGCAGGCCGCCGGGACGGTGGTGCAGGTCGTCGGCGAGGGCTCGACCACCGGGACCAGTGGAACTGGGCCGACCATCACGGCGAAGGTCACCAGCAAGCATCACAAGACGAAGGCGGGCTGGTACCGCGATCCGGTCACCGTGACGTTCACCTGTACGCCGGCCGCGGCTCCGCTGGCCGCGCCTGGGTGCCCGCCGCCTGTGACGCTGAAGAACAGTGCGGCCGGGCAGTCCGTCACCGGATCGGTAACGGCGACCGACGGTGGGATCGCGACTGTCACGGTCTCGCCGATCAACATCGACCGGACCCCGCCGACGGGGTTGAGGCTGCACGGCGCCACCGCGGGACATAGGTACTCCTTCGCGCATCGACACCGTCAGCTGACCTGCAGCGCGCACGACTCGCTGTCCGGGGTCAGGTCGTGCACGGTGTCGAGGACTCATGTCACTCACGTGCACGTTGTCGTCGTGCACTACACGCTCACGGCCACGAACAAGGCTGGCGACGCGACCAAGGCGACCGGGACCTATCGCTACAGCCGCAACGCCTGACACACTCGCGGACACGCCGACGGAGGGTGGGGTATGAGGAACCGTGGTCAGTCGTCGATCGACTTGCTTGGTGAGATCCCGTTGTTTCGTGGTTGCAGCAAGGATGAGCTCAAGCTGATCGATCGTGCCGCGACCCAGGCCGACTATCCGGCCGGCCACGTGCTGTGCACCGAAGGCGCGGTCGGCCGGGAGCTGATCATGATCGTCGAGGGTGAGGCCCGGGTCGAGCGCGGGGGCACCGAGCTTGCCGTGGTCGGCCCTGGTGGGTTCGTCGGGGAGATGTCGCTCCTTGACGGCGGGCCCCGCAGCGCGACGGTCACCACGACGACCGAGGTCAAGGCGCTGATCCTGCCGACAAGGGAGTTCTGGCAAGTGATCGACGAGGTGCCGGCGATCGCCCACCGACTGCTCGCGACGCTCGCCGAGCGACTCCGTACGGCAGACGAAGCCGCCAACTAGACCCCACCATTGCCGTTTGGGTGTCGTAGACGACACCCAAACGGCAATCGAATCCTGGGGACGGGACGTGCGCGCCCACAGGTCGCGGGGCGGCGCACTGTCTGGGACTGCTTCAGGGCGACGGTGCGTGCATGCCGCGGCGCCTCCCGACCGATCCGACCCTCCCTGGCCTCATCGCGATGCAGGATTTCGTGCTGCACCGCGATCAGGCGCTCGATCGCGGCCTGACGGTTCACGGGATCCGTTACCGGCTGCGTAGCCGGCAATGGCAGGTACTGCTGCCGGACGTCTACCTGACCCATCCCGGCGAGCCGAGCCGGCGCCAGATGTTGATAGCCGCATTGCTGTACGCCGGTCCGAAGGCAGCGATCGACGGTGCGGACGCTTGCCGATTCCATGGAATCAAGACCGTGTCAGTGGACGAGGACCAGGTTCACGTCGTGCTGCCGTTCGGAGAACCAGCGCGTAGTCGCGGATTCGTGGTGGTGCGCCGAACTATCGCGCCGTTCGAGGTGGTCAGCACCGAGGCGGTCCGCTACGTCGAGCCCGCCGTCGCGGTGGTCGCCGCGACGAGACGGATGCGACGGAGCCGATCCGTGCTGGCCGCGTTCAGCGACGCGCTCCAGCGCGAGGTGACGACGTACGACGATCTCGTCCGCGCACATGTGCAGGGTCCACCGCGCAACAGCCGGTTCGGTGACCTCGCGCTCGGAGCGCTCGGCTCCGGCATCAGGTCAGCACCGGAGGACGACTTCAGGCGCCTGGCGGAGGCAAGCGTGTTGCTGCCCCGGCTGGAGTACAACGCGTGGCTGCGCCTGCATTGCGGCCGCGTGGTGTGTGTCGATGCGCTGATCCGGGACTCGGGGGTCGTTCACGAGACCAACGGGCGAACCGCGCACGCGCGCGAAGATCTGTTCGAGGACATGCAGGAGCGCCACGACGCGTTGACAGCGAGCGGATTGGTGGCGCTGCACAACTCACCGCGACGGCTGCGCCAGCACGGCCGCGAGGCGATCACCCAGGTCGAGCGCTGCCACGCGATGTACGCGGGACGCGGGCTGCCCGAGGGCGTCACCTTCCTCGCCATTGCTGCCTGAGTGCCGTCTAGGGCACCGAGACGGCAATCACGACGCGCGGGGTCGGTGGCAGATGGCACGATGGCCCCGTGGGTGTGATCGCGGCGGTGCTGATCGGCCTCGCCCTGCTGACCGGGTTCGCGGTCGTGCTGGCGATGACAGAAGGACCGATGTCCGACGAGCCCGTCGACCGCGTCGACTCGGGACTGCCGGACCCGGGCCAGCCGGATCGTGCCCTGACCGCCGGTGACATCGACGGGCTGCGCTTCCGGGTCGGGCTGCGCGGCTACCGGATGGACGACGTCGATGATGCGCTCGACCGGATCCGCAGCGAAATGGCTGCCGGCGAGCCCGCGCCCGCCGATCCGGAGTCATGACCCGGGGCCCGTCCAACGGCGAAGACGGCCAGCCCCGCTGCCCGTGGGCGCTGTCGGCACCGGAGTACGTCGCCTACCACGACGAGGAGTGGGGACGCCGGCTCACCAGCGACGACGCGATGTTCGAGCGGATGTCGCTGGAGGGATTCCAGTCGGGGCTGTCCTGGCTGATCATCCTGCGCAAGCGGCCCGGCTTCCGGGCGGCGTTCGCGAACTTCTCGATCCCGGCGGTGGCGGAGTTCGGTCCGCCCGACGTCGAGCGGTTGCTCATCGATACCGGGATCGTGCGCAACCGCGCGAAGATCGAGGCGACGATCGCCAATGCGAGCGCGGTCGCCGACCTGCCGGGCGGACTGCTCTCGTTCGTGAGCGACTTCGCTCCTACGGGTCGCCGCAAGGCGCCGCGCACGCTCGACGAGCTCCCGGGCAAGACTCCCGAGTCACTCGCCATGGCCAAGGCGCTGAAGGCCCACGGTGTCCGGTTCATCGGACCCACCACCGCCTACGCGCTGATGCAGGCGACCGGGCTGGTCAATGACCACCTCGCGGGCTGCATCGCCCGCTGACCCGACACCACTGCCGCCTGCCCCGACCTGGAGGCGGACAGATGGCAATCGCAGTCTGTATCTCCCGTTGAGGGTTAGTGGCCGGTGAAGGTTGCGGGCTGCTTTGCCAGGAACGCCCCGACCGCGACGCGGTGGTCCTCGGTGTTGCCGCAGCGGGCCTGCGTCTCGGCTTCCCTGGCCAAGCTCTCGGTCATCGAGTGCGACGCGGCGTAGCCGAGCGTCTCCTTGATCGCCGCGTACGCGACCGTCGGGCCGGCGGCAAGCCGGGCGGCGATTCCGGTCGCTGCCTCAATCACGGACTCGGTGGGTACGACGGCACTGACCAGGCCCATCTCCAGCGCCTGCGCGGCCGGTACGGGCTCGGCGAGCATCAGCATCGCCGCAGCCCGGCCGTAGCCGACCAGTCGCGGCAGCGTCCATGATGCGCCGCTGTCCGGGCCGAGCCCAACGCGGGCGAACGCCATAAGAAAGGAGGCGTCGGTGGCGGCGATCCGGACATCACAGGCGAAGGCCACAGAGGCCCCCGCTCCCGCAGCGGGGCCGTTGACCGCCGCGACGACAGGCTTGGGCAGCGTCGTGATCGCCTCGAGGATCGCGTTGTAGTGCTCGGTGACCGTCGACAGGTCGCGATCGCCGGCTTCAAGCCCGTCGGCGTGCTCGCGCAGATCCTGTCCGACGCAGAATCCCCGGCCGGCGCCCGTCAACACGACCGCCCGCACGGCCTCGTCGGAACCGGCCCGGCGCAGCGCGTCCAGCAGCGCGAGCTTGAGCTCGACGGTGAGTGCGTTGAGCGCCTCCGGCCGGTTGAGGGTGAGCGTCGCCACCGCGTCGGCCACGTCGTACTGGATCACGCTCATCGGTGTCTCATTCCTCGGGCGGTAAAGGGTGATTTGGCCCGGATCGCCCCGATATCTGATTCAATGCGCCGGTTGAGGACGACCGGCGGTGGTGTCCGGCGTTCAGAAAGGTACGCCGGGATACTCTTCTTTCGGCGCGCAGCGGTTCGCACAGCTTCCGGCGCACTGACTGGTTGGCACAGCGTCGGCACAGTGTCGGCACAGCGGGATGAAGGGTCGGTGACGGTGGAGCGCGTATCCGACCCTGCCGTCCCGGCGCAGTCGCTCATCACCGCGGCTCTCCCGCATCAGGCAGCCACCGACGCGGCCGCGGCCGCGCAGGCTCTTGCTGCTGCCGTCGACGACGCGGTGATCGGCGACGTCCTTGCCGACCTGCCCGAGGCGAGCCCCAACCGCGCGCTGCACTCCGCGACCGACTTCTCGAGTCTGTACGTCCGTCATCGCAGCGGCATGGCCGCGCACGCGCGCCGCTTCCTGCGCGACCCGCGTGATGTCGACGAGGTCGTGCAGGAGACCTTCCTGCGTCTGTTCCTCGCCATCAGCGAGATCGAGACCGAGCTCCAGGCGCTCGCGTTCGCCCGGCGCACGCTGACCAACCTGTGCATCGACCGCTATCGCGCCGACCGCCGCCGGCCCACGCTGGTCGCGCTCGACGCCTCGCCGATCGTCAACCTGCTTGACGGCGAGGAGCTCCCGGACCCGGTGCTGCAGGCCGAGGATGCGGCGATCGTGCGCGAAGCGCTCGCGCGACTGAGCCCGCTGCACCGCGCGGCGCTGGTGAAGCGCGAGATCGAGGAGAAGACGCTCCCGCAGATCGCCGCCGAGCTCGGCGTCGCCGAGGAGAGCGTCAAGCATCTGCTCTTCCGGGCTCGACGGGCGCTGCGCCGGCTGCTCGTCGGCACCTCGGTGGAGCCAGGCATCGACTTGACGGCGGCGGAAGTGGTCGACCTCGCCAACCGACGCCTCGCCCGCTCGATGATGCAGGGCGCCAACATGCTGATCGTGCTCGTGGTGGTCGCGGTCGTCGCTGCGGTGGGCGTACGCCCGCTGCTGGGTCGGTCCGCGGAGATCACGGCGCCCGGCGGTTCGACCGAGTCCGCCGTGACCGGCGGAGCCGCTGATCCGGTTGTCGCGCCGAAGGGCGGTAGCCGGCATCACGTTGGGCGCTCAGGCCGCTCCGGCAATCGCGCCACGCATCGCACCGCATCCGTCGTGGCGACCAACCCGCCCACTCACCCGGTGACGCATGTGCCGACGAAGCCTGCCAAATCGCCGACCGGGTCCGCCACCACATCGCGGGCCCACCTCAAGCTGAGCGGCCCGCTCACGGTGACCGGCGCGCCGCAGATCGCCATGTTGCGGGCGAGCACGGCTGCGAACGGCACCACCAGCGCCGCGGAGTCGACCTTCACCGCACCGACCGACCAGGGCACCTTCCAGCTCGAGCAGTCCTTGACCACCGGTACGAACACGACGTCCGGCACTTCTGTCGCGGTCAGCCCGGCCTTCGTGGTGGGAGATGCGGTCGAACGTCCCACAATGACCGGTTCCACCGCGGCAGTCGGCAATGACGCCGACGGCAACGTCACAGTGAGCGTGACGGCGGGCGCTGCACCGGACCTGTCGACCAACGCGTTCCCGCTCACCTCGGTGACCGCTGACCTCGTGCTCTCGCCCGACCTCTCGCGGGTGCTCAGCGAGAGCGTGGTGCTCACCGCGCAACCGCCCGCCGTGATCGCCACCCCCCCTGCCGCAGCGACCCCTCCCAACGCGCCGACTTCACCTTCCGCCGACTGCACGGCAATCGGCCCGGCCGCCGCGCCATCCACGGCGCCGGCGCCCGGCTGTCAGGCAGCCGGCGACGACCCGCTGCCCGCGGGACCCCCGGCCGCGGGGGTAGATCATCCGGCCGTGGTAGAAAATCTCCGGTATGTCTCGTGACGACCGAGTCGGTCGTCGTGCGTTCTAGACATCTGGAGGGGCCTTTTTCCCCAGGCTCCGACGATCCTGCTGGGGGAGTCGACGGCTAAGGAGCACTGAACAACCACGAGCGTTCGGGGGCGGTTCAGCTCCCTGGCAGTCCTACCTGGCGGATCGACAAGTCCGTCGCCTGAGGTCACGAAAGGACCCTTGATGAAACGAACGACGAAGGCGCTTGCGCGTCTGGGCACGCTGGCGGTCCTCGCCGGCACCGTGCTCGGTACGCCGCTTGCCATCGGAACGGCCAATGCGGCCGTCGGGACGATCACCGTCACCGACGGAACGGTCGGCAGTGTTGAGGCCGCCGCCGCGGATGACAACTACAACCACGACGGTCAGATCTCGATCGGCAACCCCGACGGCGACGCCCTGCGGGTCCAGATCGGTGGCACCGCCTACTTCGAGCACAACCAGCCCGGCGGGACGTTCGAGAACTCCCCGACCACCGCGACGTGCTCGACGACTGACGACCCGTGCGTCGTGAACGTTGGCGACCCAGCGGCTGAGACGGCCTCCTTCACGGTCGTCGACCCCTCCGACGCCACGTCGGCGCAGTCGAAGATCAGCTTCAACGGCCTGTTCTTCACGAACTGCCCGGGCACCGGAATCGACACCGGCGAGCCGGGCGGCACGACCTACGGCAACCACAACGAGCCCGTCGCGCAGAACTGTGTCACCCAGGGCCAGTTCGGTGCCGGCAGCCAGGTCGTGCTCACGGTTCACTACGGCGCCAGCGACCCGCTGAGCACCACCAACCAGAACCAGGGCCTGAACATCACGCTCCACCACATCGGCGGCGACCACTCGCAGATCTCGGCCACGCAGCCGAGTTCACTGACGCAGAAGACCGGCAACGACACTGCGACCTGCACCACGGACGCATCGGGCAACTGCCAGATCGCGGTCGTCAACTCCGGGCCCTCGACGATCACCAACACGTCCACGGAGCGGAGCTACCTCGAGGTCGACACCAACAGCTCGACCGGTAACTTCCCGCACATCACCTCATATCCGCCGGCTCCGACCGAGCGCATCCGCTGGGGTGCCGGTTCCGTGGTGCCGACCCGGTTCAACCTGATCGACAGCAAGGTGCTCGGTCCGGACTCGCAGAACAACGCGAGCCAGCAGCCCGACGCCGAGCCGGGCGACGCGATCCAGCTCACCTACGAGATCTCGGGTGGCTGCACGCCGGACAGCGGTTTCGAGACGTGTGCGGGTACGACGCTCGCGGGCATCTCGGCCACGCTGACGACGGACCACGGCTTCTTCACGCCGAACTGCCTGTCGGGCGGCGTGATGGAGTACGCGGGTTGCTCGTTCACGACGGCGCCTGCCAACGGCGTGGTGGTCGGTAAC
>DATAUF010000140.1:0-3310 GCA_036268405.1 Mycobacteriales bacterium | reverse complement strand
CTTGCGGCCACGCCGAGACTGAGACTCGCTGCAACCACACCGATACCGGTGGCCACCTTGCGGTTGGTAAGGGACGACATCTTCACGTTGCTGTTCCTCTCAGTAGCCGTATCCCCCGCCAGAACCCGAGCTCGAGCTGGTCGTCGGCGACGACGCCGGTGTGGTGGCTCCGCCGCTGCCCGGCGAGACGGTGCTGCCACCCGAGCTGCTCTTTCCGCAGCCGGCGACTGCCACCGCGCCGATGGCGAGGATGACGGCCGCGCGAGCGGATCGACGTCGAAGAAATGACATGACAACCTCCAGATCGGTTCGGGCTATGTCGTGTTGCTCACGCCCGTCTATGGGGAGTTGCACGCGGCGCGACAGCCATCGGTTCAACCACGGCGGATGAACCGGTTGGGCGGTTCGGTCCGTGAGAAGGGGCAATGGCTACTGATCAAGCGCTCGTCATCCCGCGGGCGTTCATCGACGCGCGATCACGCACGCACGCCGCGTGGTGGACGCGGATCTACATGCCCACGATCGGCATCGCGGCGCTGGCCGTCTGGCTCAGCCGCGAAGGCTGGCGGGCGCTTGCGCCATGGGGGCCGCTGCACCAGATCCGCAGCGCGGAGTTCCAGCTCGCCGGTCCCGTCGTCCTCGGCTTTGTCCTGACCGTCTTCGCGATCGAGCGTCGCTGGCCCGCCCAAGCCCGCCCGGCGCTAGCACGGGGACATCGGGTCGACGCGATGTACTTCGGCGTCCACGCCCTGGTCGGCGTACCGATCATGGTCCTGGCAGGCACGGGCTTCTCGAACCTGCTCGCCGAACACGCGCCCTGGCTCGTGATCCCCACACTGCCCGCTGTGCCCCGTGTGGCGTTCGTCGTGCTCGCGATCATCGGGATCGACGCATTCGACTGGATCGCGCACTACGGGAGCCACCGCGTGACCGCGATGTGGCGGCTGCATGCGGTGCACCACTCCCAGGAGGAGCTCTCGATCCTGTCGACGTTCCGGACCAGCCCGTTGGTGCACGTCGGCTTCATCGTCACCGCGATCCCGGTCCTCGTGCTGGCCGGCAACGCCGCGACACCGGCGGAGCTGCTCACCGTGTTCGCCTGCTTCGGCGCCCTGCCCCATGCCAACACCAGGTGGAGCTATGGCCGGCTCGGTCGCTGGGTGATCAGCCCGACGTACCACCGCGTGCATCACCGCACGACCGGCCGGCTCGACATCAACCTCGGCACGATCTTCACGTTCTGGGATCGGCTTGCCCGCCGAGCGATCTTCCCCGATCTCGGCGCGCCCGTCCCTGCCACTGGGCTGGCCGGTCGCCCGATCCCGGTCGAGCAGGCGGAGGACCGACCCCGCTACCTCCGCCTGCTCCTCAAGCAGCTGTACCAACCGTTCGTCCGAGAGGAAGAAGCGAAATGACCACAACGACTGCGACTGCCCGCTCCACCGCCTCCCCAAGGCGAGTCGTCGTACAGCCGCACAGCGGCGTCGCGCTCCTCGCTCTGTGCACGCTGGGCGCGGGCTTGACGATCGCTTCGGGCGCGATCCACCTCGATCTGTGGAACAGCTTCTACCGGCACATCCACACCGGTCACATGAATGATCTCTTCCTCGTGCAGTGGATCCTGTGCTTCGTCGGAGGCGCGGCGCTCCTGGCAATGCGCAACCTGCTCGCCGTCGTCGCCAATGCCGCTTTGCTCGCGGGAACCTTCATCGGCTTCCTGATCGCGAAGTACCACCAGGGCGGCTTGTTCGGTTTCGCGATCCCCGGCTTCAGCTCGTGGCAGACGCGATGGACCACAGGGACCGAGATCGCAGGCACCGTCATCCTGCTCGTGACAGCAGTGATGATGGTCCGGGCGCAACGCGCGCGGCGCTAACGACCCGAGAAGCTCACAGCCAGCGTCGGTCCTGTGCGACCCGGCACAGCTCCCGGCGCTTGGTGTGGGTAGGCATCCCGGCTAGCCCGGTCTTGACGTACGCGCGGCGTAGTGCCGCCTTGACGGCATCCACGGCGAGTGGCGTTCCGAGAGCCGCGGCGATCTCAGCGTTCGTCGCGGGCTCGCCCCCCCGGACCCATGGCTGGGCGAGCCAGCGAACGACTTGTAGCTGGTAGTGCGAGAGCGCGTCGACCTCGCCGGCGTCTCGTACTCCGGCGAGCGACATGGCCTTGGTCTGGTCGCCCTGCTCGGCGCCGTCGCGGCCGGTGAGGCTGACGGTCAGCGCCACTGCGCCGAGCTCGAGTCGATCTCCGTCGCGCAGCGGACACTCGACGTACATCGGGATCCTGGTGCCGTTGAGCAACGTGCCGTTGCGGCTGCCCTTGTCGGTGACGCTCCAGTTCGACGTTCCTCGTCGGACGATCGCGTGCTCGCGGCTCACTGAGGGGTCGTCGAGGCGAAGATCGACGTGCGGAGCGCGGCCGATCAGAAGCCCGTCACGCAACTCCGCCGCAGCACCGTCGCCGTTGGAGAGGCTGCCGAGCGGCAGGTCTGACACGACGCGACTGTTCCCCGAGACCGGTGCTCTCAAATCGTTAACGGCGGGTCGATTCGGGTAGGACGCTGTGACACGACCAGCAGCCCGTGCGATCGGGCAGTTCGAACTCGGGGAGAACGCGTGACTGCGGCGACAGAAATCCTGCTCGCTGACCGCTATCACCTCGAAGAACGCATCGCCACGGGTGGCATGGGGGTTGTGTGGCGGGCCCGTGACGAGCGCCTGAGTCGCGATGTCGCAATCAAGCTGATCCGGCCGGAGTACGCCGACGACCCGACGTTCCGCGAGCGGCTGCAGCTCGAGGCCAAGGCCATCGCCGCGATCCGTAGCCCCCACGTCGTACGGATACACGACGTGTGCGAGGAGCATGACCCGGCCGGCGGTTACCGCGCGTTCCTCGTGATGGAGCTCGTCGACGGCGCGCCGCTTTCGGCCGTGCTTCGTGAGGGAACACTTGCCCTGCCACTAACGATCGAGGTCATCCGCCGCACGGCGTCCGCCCTCGCCGCGGCGCATGAGCAGCAGATCATCCACCGCGACATCAAGCCGGCCAACCTGATGATCGATGCGGCCGGCCGGGTCACGGTGCTCGACTTCGGCATCGCGCGCGCGGCAGACGCGGTCGCGCTGACCGCGACCGACTTGATCCTCGGAACCGCCCGCTACATCTCGCCGGAGCAAGCCGACGGTCGCACCGCGACCGCCGCGAGTGACATCTACTCCCTGGGCGTGGTGGCGTTTCAGTGTCTGGCCGGCCGGGTCCCGTTCGATGCCGGCTCCGACGTCGGCGTGGCGCTCGCGCACCTGCGCGATCC
>DATAUF010000139.1:0-13869 GCA_036268405.1 Mycobacteriales bacterium | reverse complement strand
ACCGTCCGCATCCGCTCGGCGAGCGGGTGGTAGCGGTAGTGGTAGGCCTCCATGACGACCAGGCCGGACTTCTTCGAAGCATCGGCGACCTGGCGTGCCTCAACCTCGTTGGAGGTGAAAGGCTTCTCGCAGAGCACGTGCTTGCCGGCGTCCAGCGCCTTCAGCGTCCACTCCGCGTGCAGCGCGTTGGGCAGCGGGTTGTAGACCGCATCGACCGACGGATCCGCCAGGAGGTCGTCGTACGACGCGTGGACCCTCTCGATCTCATGCTTGCGCGCGAATGCTGCCGCACGCTCCGGGTCGCGCGCCGCAACCGCCGCGACGACCGCGCCCGGCACCAGGCGGGCCGGCCGAACCAGCGCCATCGGCGCGATCTTCGCCGCGCCGAGCACGCCGATCCGAAGATCTGGCGTCACGACCCCCACGCCGCTCTCACTTCATCGGCATGCGCCGCCGCCTGCGCCCTGCCGGCGATCGCCGCCGGCTTGGCCGACGCCGGGTCGAGCGGGTTCGCTCCCATCTCGGACAGCGAATACTCGCTGGCGCTGATCGTGACGACCCTTGAGCTTGCCCGCACCACCTCGGCACCGCTGACGGCGTCCGGCGCCGCAAACGGCAGCTCGGGCATCGGCACGATGACCACGACGACATCGCAACCTTCTGCGACATCGAGGTTGGTCCCGGAGCGCACCCCGCCGTCGATGTATCTGCTGTCGCCGATCGTCACGGGCGGCCACACGCCCGGCACCGCACAGCTCGCCGCGACCGCGTCGACCAGCTCGACCTCGTCGGCCGAGGTGAAGACCCGAGGCGTACCGGCCATCGCGTCGATCGCGACGAGCCGCAGGTCGCGGGCCGGCCATTCGTGGCTCGGCAGCCGGCGTTCGATTACCGGGCGGCGTACGGACTGCGGGACCGTGCGTGCGCGCAACGCGTAGGCACCCATCGCGCGGAACAGCTCGGCGCCGGGCGCGGTGTCGGCGAGCAGGGTGCCGAACTCCCGCATCAGCTCATCGGGGTCGAAATCGGCGGCAAGCTCGGTCGAGAGCAGATCCGCGGACAGCTGCCGATCGAACAGCGAGGACAGCGGGAAGCCGCTGGTGATCTGCGCCGCGACAGCGGCGCCTGCCGACGTGCCCACGAGCCGATCGGCGGTCGTGAGATCGATTCCGGCATCGGCGAGACCCTGCAGCACACCCAGCTCCCAGCCGATGCCGGCAACGCCGCCACCGCCGAGGACCAGCGCGCGGGTCATGCGCTGACCAGCCCTGCCCACTCCCGCAATGTCGGCAGCGTATCGGCGTGAGGCGGCAGGATCACGATGCACCGCTCGATGTCGTACTCCGCGTAGTGCGCGATGACCCCGGCTTCGGGACGGACCGCGTGCAGCGTCACCGACGGCACTGGCCTACCGACCTCGTGAGCATGCGCGCGCAGATCCGCAAGCCGCTCCCCGAACGATGTCGTCGACGGCATCGGGATCCAGCCGGTGCCGTACTCCACGGCATGCCGCATCGACTTCTTGCTGCTCCCGCCCACCAGCACCTGCATCGGCTGCTGCACCGGCTTGGGCCACTGCCAGGACTCGGAGACCTTCGCGTGTGGGCCGTCGTACGACGCCACGTCGTTCTCCCACAGTGACTGCATCAGCTTCATCCGGTCGCGCAGCACGTCCCATCGCTCGTCGTACGCGACGCCGTGATCGGCCATCTCCTCGGCGTTCCACCCTGATCCGACGCCGAAGAGAAACCGGCCACCCGAGATCAGATCGAGGGAGGCGACCTCCTTGGCCAGCACGATGGGGTCGCGCTCGGTGACGAGGCAGATGCCGGTTCCGATCTTCAACCGCTCGGTGACAGCGGCGGCGGCGGCGAGTGAGACGAACGGGTCGAGGGTGTGGGAGTACTCGTTGGGAAGCTCCCCGCCGTTCGGGTAGGGCGTCGCGCGCGAGGTCGGGATATGCGTGTGCTCAGCCACCCAGAGGCTTTCGAAGCCCGCATCCTCCGCCGCGCGTGCAACGTCGCGGATGTCGTTGGTGAGATCCGTGGCGAACAGCGAGACACCGACGTGCACTAGGTCTCCTGACCGCTAGTCGAAGAGGATGACTTGGCGAATCACATCGCCCGCCTGCATCGCCGTCAACGCATCGTTGATGTCGTCGAGGGCGAGGCGGCGCGTGATCATTCCTTCGAGGTCGAGGCGACCGGCGCGCCACAGGTCGAGCAGGCGCGGGAAGTCGCGGCGGATGTTCGCCGAGCCGTAGTAGCTGCTGCGCAGCGTCTTCTCGTTGTAGAAGAGCTCGAACGCGCCGAACGACACCATGTCGTCTGCCGGTCCGACCCCGACCACCACCGTCGTGCCGCCCCGCCTCGTTGCGTCGTACGCCGCGCGGATCGTGCTGGATCGTCCGACCACCTCGAAGGCGTAGTCGAACCCCGCGCCGCGGGTCAGCTCCATCTTCAGCGCCGGCAGCTGGTCGGGCGTGACCGCATGGGTCGCGCCGAACTGCTTGGCCCACTCGAGCTTCTTCTCGACCATGTCGACGGCGACGATCGTCGCCGCGCCGCAGATCCGCGCGCCCTGAATGGCGCTGATGCCGACGCCACCACAGCCGATCACCAGCACCGAGGAACCGGGCTCGACGTGAGCCGCGTTCATCACCGCACCAACACCGGTCATCACGCCGCAGCCGATCAGCGAAGCAAGGTCGAACGGCACGTCCTTGGCGATCTTGATCGCCGCGGCCTCGGGTACGACGAGCTCCTCGGCGAAGGTTCCGGTGCCGGACATCCCGAACAATGTCTGCTCGCCCGATGTGAACCGGGGCTCGCCGAAGGCTTCCGCGACCAGCGCCATGCACAGCTGTGGCTGGCCCTTCGTGCACTCGGCGCACTTGCCGCACTGCGGGGACCAGCAGATGACAACGTGGTCGCCCACCTTCAGTCCCGTGACGCCGGGCCCGACTTCCAGCACCTCGCCGGCACCCTCGTGGCCGAGCACCGCCGGCATCGCGACCGGGATCGTGCCGATCATCGCCGACAGGTCGGAGTGGCATACGCCGGTGGCCCGGATCTTGACCCGGACCTTGCCCTCGCCGACCGAGATTGGCTCGACGTCGTCGCGGATCTCGAGGGTGGTGTTGCCGATCTCGGTGAGGACGGCGGCCTTCACTGTCCTGCCCGCTTGAGGAACAGGGCGCGCTTGGGGCACATCTCGACGGCCTCCTGCACCTTGCCGAGCAGGTACTCCGGCGGACGGTCGTTGAGCACGTTGAGCATGTCGTTGTCGTCGACCTGGAAGACCTCGGGCAGGATGCTCTCGCACACCGCGTTGGCCTCGCACTCGTCCCAGTCGACGATGATCTGGGCTTCGTCCTGTCCGTCGCTCACGGCCGAAGTAGAACACGTTCCGTTTTGCCCCGACAAGGCCGCCCTGATGATTTCTGACGCCTCGTCAGAAATACTTGCCAGATGGTCCGCATGGAACCCGTCGACGCCGAGTCCGACTGGATGCTTCGGCTGGACGTGGCGGATGGCATCGCGACGCTGACTCTCGACCACCCCGACAAGCTCAACGCCTGGTCCTGGGAGGCCACGCGGCAGCTTGGCAAGCGGGCCGACCAGATCCGGTTCGACGACTCGGTGCGGGTCGTCGTACTCCGCGCCGAGGGCCGGGCGTTCTGCGCCGGAATCGACCTCGGGATGCCCGAGGACCGGATCACCGGTCGCTCCCAGGCAGAGAAGGCCCGCAACTTCTACGAGGGCCTGCGCTGGGTGCACGAGCGCTTCCACGCGTTCTCCGACCTGCCGCAGCCGATCATCGCCGCAGTCCACGGCTACTGCCTCGGGTTCGGCTTCGAGCTGGCGTTGATGGCCGACATCCGGATTGCCTCCGACGACGCGATCTTCGCGCTGCCCGAGGCGCAGGTCGGCGTCTCGATCGACGCCGGAGGCGACCTGCGGCTCGCCCGCGACGCCGGAGCGGGTTGGGCGAAGCTGCTGGCACTGACCGGCCGCCGGATCGACGCCGCCACCGCGGAGCGGATCGGAGTCGTGCAGTCCGTCGTGTCACGCGACGAACTCGACGAAGCGGCGATGACGATCGCGCGGGAGATCCGCGACAACGCGCCGCTCGCCGTACAGAGCATCAAGCGCACGATCAACGCCTTCGCCGACAACGGCCTGAGCGAGGCGATGCGGTTCGAGTCGATGAGCGCATCCGTCGCCTTCGTGTCGGAGGACATGCCCAAGGGCTACGCCGCAAAGGCGAAGAAGCAGACGCCCGAGTTCGAGGGCAAGTGATGGGCCCGGTTGCCGCCGCCGAACCTGGGCCGATGTTGCCGGCAGGCAGCTACGACGGACAGGTCGTCCTCGTCACCGGCGGCGGTACCGGTCTCGGCAAGGCGATCGCGGTGGAGTTCGCACGGCTCGGCGCCGGCGTGGCGATCGCGAGCCGCGGTGAGGAGCACCGCGCCGCCGGCATCGCAGCCATCGAGGCAGTCGGCGGCAAGGGCTTCGCGGTCGAGCTCGACGTGCGCGAGCCGGACTCCGTCGCAGCGGCGTACGACGCGATCGAGGCGGCGCTGGGCACCGTGACGGTGCTGATCAACAACGCCGCCGCGAACTTCCCCGTCGTGGCTGCCGACCTGTCCCCCAACGGCTGGCGAGCGGTTGAGCGCATCGTGCTCGACGGCACGTTCTTCTGCTCGCGAGAACTGCACCGCCGGGTCGTCGAGGCCGGACGCGGCGGATCGATCGTCAACATCGTGTCGACGGCTGCCGAATCCGGCGGGCCAGGGATGGTGCACTCCGCGGCGGCAAAAGCGGGCGTCGTCTCGATGACGAAGACGCTTGCGGTCGAGTGGGCGCCGGACGGGATCCGGGTCAACGCGATCGCGCCGGGTCTGTTCCCGCACGACGACATGCCCGAGGCGATCCGCGCGGTGCGCGACGAGTCCGTCGACGCCTCACGTCAGCCGGCCGGCCGCGCCGGGCAGCCGCACGAGCTCGGCTGGGCCGCGACGTACCTGTGCTCTGCATACGCATCCTTCATCACTGGCCACGTGCTCGTCGTGGACGGCGGCAACTGGCTGCGCCGTGACTTCGCCATGCCGCCGTTCACCCCGATCAAGGAGCAGTTCAACAGATGACCGTCGCCGCGCCCTACCCGGTAACCGCAGCAAGCGGGCTCCCGGAGACGCACCTTCCTGGGTCACTGATCGACCAGCTCCCCGCCTCTGTTGCGGGCGCGCCGTGGCACACGCGCTGCCGGACGGTGACGTGGCTGCACGCGGTCGACGAGTCGGCGCTCGCTGCTCTCCCTGAGGCGATCCGGCCGGCCGGGATCTCCGTCGTGGCATGGGCGCTCGTCCGCTACGCCGACACCCCGGTCGGACCGTACGACGAGCTCGCGGCGACGCTGCTACCCGCGGACGGCGACTACGGGCACATCCCGTTCATCGTGGTCGACTCGCTGCCCAGCATCGTCGGCGGCCGCACCAACTGGCTGTTGCCGAAGGCGCTCGCCGAGTTCGACTGGACGGATGACGAGGCCGGAGTCACGGTCTCCGCGCACATCCCCGCAACGCCGGCCTGGTCGATCAGGGTGTCGTTCGAGGCGTCCGGCGACGCGATGCCGCTGGACATCCCCAACCACGTCCAGCAGGTGAGCACGGCCGGCGAGGTACGTCGCTTCGACGGGACGATGTCCGGGGCCATGCGAAGCGCATCCGTCACAGTCGACGGTCACGCAGACGGTCCGTTGTCGGCGCTGTTCGTGCCGGGCAGGTACGACGGGACAGTGCTCACGGACTGCGAGTTCGACGTCGGCGGCCTCAACCCGGTCTAGCGTCTCGATATGGCAAAAAGCTCGGCGCGAGACCCGCTTGCGGACCTGCAGCGGATCGCGTACCTGCTCGAGCGGGCCCGCGAGGCGACGCCGCGGGTGAAGGCGTTCCGCACTGCGGCGACCATCGTCGAGGAGCTGCCCCCTGCTGAGCTTGCCGACCGCGCCGCAAAGGGCACGCTCAGCGATCTTGCCGGGATCGGCGACACCACGTCGACGGTGATCCGCGAGTCGCTGGCCGGCCAGGTGCCGGCGTACCTCGCGAAGCTCGAAGCGGCGCTGCCGGAGCGGAAGAGCCCCGGCAAGATGCAGACCGCGATCAAGGGCGATCTGCACATGCACAGCGACTGGAGCGACGGCGGATCGCCTATCGAGGAGATGGTGACGGCAGCTCGGGACCTCGGCCACGAGTACGTCGCCCTGACCGACCACTCGCCTCGGCTCACCATCGCGCGCGGCCTGACCGCGGAACGGCTGCGCGAACAGATCAAGATCGTGAAACGGCTCAACAAGGAGATGGCGCCGTTCCGGATCCTCACCGGGATCGAGGTCGACATCCTCGACAACGGCTCGCTCGACCAGGAAGAGGAGCTGCTCGCGGAGCTCGACGTCGTCGTCGCCTCGGTGCACTCGAAGCTGCGGATGTCCGCCAAGGAGATGACCGAGCGGATGGTCGTCGCGGTGGCCAACCCCAACACCGACGTGCTCGGCCACTGCACCGGACGGCTGCTGTCAGGGCGCGGCCGGCCGGAGTCGGAGTTCGACCCCGAGATGGTGTTCGAGGCGTGCAAGCAGTTCGGTACGGCGGTAGAGATCAACTCGCGTCCGGAGCGGCTCGACCCGCCACGCCGGCTGCTCGCGCTCGCCGAGGAGATCGGCTGCATGTTCTCGATCGACACCGATGCGCACGCACCTGGCCAGCTCGAGTGGCAGGTCAACGGCTGCGAGCGCGCGGAAGAGATCGACCTCGACCCAGCCCGCGTCATCAACACGAGATCAGCCGACGACCTACTCGCACTGTTGGCCAACTAGGGCACCATCGAGCACGTGCGAAAGATTCTCGCCGTACTCGTCGTACTCAACCTCGCGGGCGCCGTCGCGACAATCGCAGTGCGAGGTGGCGATAACAGCGAGCGCCCGCTCGGCGCATCTCATCGCCACATCCAGCCTCGAGTCATCCCAGGGACGGCGGCCTGCAACCGAATAGCTCGCTCCTTGGATAGACCCACCAACGTGCCCAGACCGATCTTCGTGACACACACCTTGCGCTTCCACGGCCTCACGCTTCAGCCGCCGACGAACATCGGCCGACACGTCACTGCGTCAGTTGCTTGGCGTGACGCAGGCCTCATCAAAGAGCGACTGGCCCGCTATCAGGTGTATTTGGCGCGCGTGAGTGCCCGGTTCCCGTCGAAGAACGGCGTGCCAATGCTCGAACGGACACCGGCGTGGGTGATCACACTGCACCGCGGAGCCGGACCTGACGACGACCCGGCTCCCTTCGTCCCCGGCCGCACACCGCCGCCGATCCGCTCGTGTGTCTTCTACGACTGGGGCTTCGGCGTTGTGATCGCCAAGAGCGGCAAGAACTTCGAGTCAGCCAGCGGATAGCTGGTGGCGACTTTTACCGAATCCGGAACCGAACCGACGGCTGAGGTGTCATCGCTTTGTGGGAGCGCACCAACTCGATGAGGTAGCCGCGGTCGGGAGCAGTCGTGCTGATCTCACAGACCACTACCGCGAGTGCTGGCCGGCGCTTGTCAGGCTTGGCCGCTTGCTCACCGGGTCGCAGGTCGCCGGTGAGGATGTCGCGCAAGAGGCGTACATCGGCTTGATGCGAGCGAAGCAGCCGATCGACAACGTGCCGGCGTACCTCCGCCGATCGGTCGTCAACCGTTGCATCAACGCAGGCCGGCGCGCGAGACATGAGCAGGCGTACCTCGCACACCAGCGCGAAGAGACAGTCGAGCCGGCCGAGGTCGACGAGATGTGGCAACGACTCCGACGGCTACCCGTCCGACAGCGCACGGTGTTGGTGCTCCGCTACTACGAAGACCTGACCGAGCGCGAGATCGCCACCGTCATGGGCTGCCGCCCCGGGACAGTGAAGTCGCTGTCCTCTCGCGCACTCGAGCAGCTGCGGAAGGAACTGTCATGAGCAACGACCTCGAGTCTCACCTTCGGCAGACGATGTACGCCGTCGCCGACACGACGACGATCCCTCCGGCGCCGCACCCGACCGTCACGAAGGCTCGGATGCGCGACCGGTTCGGCCGACGTATCACCGCCCTTATCGCCGTCGGCGGCATGAGCGTGATCGGCGTCGGCGCCGCCGCGGCCACAGGTGTCCTGACGCCAGGCGCAAAAGCAGCGTTCAACGGCTGGGAAGGCATCAACCCCCGGGACGCGATTCTCGTCGCCAGTTTGCCAGGGCCCGATGGAACGGTGGTCGCCGCGTACGAAGCCCCGAATCACCGCAACGGCCAAACCTGTATCGCCTTCGTGCTTCACCGCGACCCCGCGTACCGCGGCGAAGGCAACGTCGGCGGTGAGTGCTCCAACGTCTCGGACAACGACCATGGTCTCGGCGCGAGCGGAGGATCCCTCAGTCAGATCGAGTTCCCCGCGCAGCCAGACTTCGCGATCTTCGTGTTCAGCGCGGGAAATGCCACATCAGCCGAACTCGACTACGACGGCGCAACGCACGCCATCGCGGTAGGAAACGGTTATGTAGTCGGGTGGGCGCCGGACGCCGCATGGCCAACCGCAACGCTCATCGCGCGTGACGGCACCGGATCTGAGATCGGCGAGATCCGCAACGCCGGATCAACAGACGACGAGCACCCGCCTCAAGCGGTCATTCCGACCTCGGGCCCCTAGCAACGCTCCTTTGCCTGGTCAAAGTGCCAGGTAACGCTCCGCTACCAGGCAGAAGTCCCAGGTAAAGGAGCTTTGCTATGAGGTAGCGACGGTCACCGTGTCGCGGCCGCTTCTCAGCACCTTGCCGGGACGGGCTGCCGTGGCCTTGCCGTCACGGATCGTCTCGACGCCGTTGAC
Organism: Mycobacteriales bacterium; assembly: GCA_036268405.1. GTDB lineage: Bacteria > Actinomycetota > Actinomycetes > JAFAQI01 > JAFAQI01 > DASZTV01. Next base: position 4,968 of record DATAUF010000139.1, on the reverse strand, counting down.
CAGCACCCGCTTCACGCCGATCCCGCCAGCGGTGAGGCGCGGCGCGTCACCCGGCAGGTCGAAGTGCAGCGACGCGTCCTCGGACGCGATGGTCTCGGGGTCGAACACGACCACGTCGGCGTGGAACCCCTCGCGCAGATAGCCCCGATCGACCAGACCGAACAGATCCGCCTGCGCGCCGGTGATCATGTGCACGGCGGACTCCAGCGGGAGCAGCTTGCGGCCGCGGATCATGTCGCCGAGGAATCGCGTCGGGAATGGTGCTCCCGCCATCCGGTCGAGGTGCGCACCGGCGTCCGATCCGCCGAGCATGATGTCTTCCTCGCCCCACGCCTGCGCCTTGAGCGCCCACGTGTCGGGGTCGTTGTCATTGGGCATCGGCCACAGGACGGTACGCAGCTCGTCGGCGATACAGATGTCGAGCAACGTGTCGAACGGGTCTTTCCCTTGTTCGGCCGCGATGTCCTTCACGACGCGTCCCTTGAGACCTTCGTTTGCCGAAGAGAACGTGTCTCCGATGACGTAGCGGCCGAACGAACCGAGCCGCTTGAATACACCCGCCTCAGGCGCGTTGACCAGCTCGACCATTTTCGCGCGGGTCGCCGGGTCCGACAGCCGCGAGATGCGCTCCGGCACCGGGCACTGCAGGATCTCGCCCCAGCCGGGGATCAGCCACAGCCCGCAGAAGTTGAGCAGGCTCATGTTCATCGGCACGAGGACCGGCATCGTGAGCGCGACGACGCGACCGCCGAGCTCACGCGCCCGCTTCGACGCCTCGAGCTGCCGGGGAATCCGGTCGGGCTCGCGGGAGTCGATGGTGAGCAGGTTCCAGTTGAGCGAGCGCTTCGCCGCCGCAGACATCTCGGCGAGCAGGTCGATCTCATCGTCTTCGAACTTGTCGAGGCAGCCCGAGACGATGCCCTCAATGAAGGTGCCCTCGTGCTCACCGACCGCAGTACACAGTGCGAGGAGCTCGTCCTTGCCTGCCATGCGCGACGCGACCGGCTTGCCCTCGCCGTCGGAGTGCGTACGCGACAGCGTGGTCGAGAAACCCAATCCGCCGGCCTCGATCGAGTCGTGCAGCAACGCGACGAGCGCCTTGACCTCGTCCTCGGTCGCCTCGCGGTCGGTCGCCTCGGCGCCCATGACGTAGCGGCGGATCGCGCAGTGTCCGACGAGGAACCCGGCGTTGACCGCGAGGTCCGCGCGCTCGACCGCGTCGAGGTACTCGCCGAAGCTCTCCCACACCCAGTCGACGCCGGTCTCGAGCGCCTCGAGCGGCATCCCCTCGACCTTCTGCATCATCTTGCGGATGTAGTCGGCGTCCTCGGCACGCAACGGCGCGAGGGTGAAGCCGCAGTTTCCGCCGAGCACCGTCGTGACGCCGTGCTCGTTGGACGGCGTCACCAGCGGGTCCCAGAACAGCTGCGCGTCGTAATGCGTGTGGTTGTCGATGAAGCCGGGCGTGACGACAAGTCCAGTCGCGTCGAGGGTCTCGGTCGCTTCCTCGTCGACACCGCCCTTTGCAACACTGCCGACCGCGACAATCCGGCCTTCGCGAACACCGACATCACCGACGTACGGCGCGGAGCCGGTGCCGTCGACGACGGTCGCGCCCTTGATCAGGTAATCCAGCAAAAGAACTCAGCCCTTCCAGCGGCCCTGGGGAGACAGGTCGTAGAAGCGGATCGCGTTGCCGCGCACGATCTTCTCGATCACGTCGTCATCGAGGTGCTTCATCTGCTGCTCGGCAACCGCGCGGGTGTTCGGCCACGTCGAGTCGGAGTGCGGGTAGTCGCTTTCGTACGCGATGTTGTTGATGCCGACCGCGTCGATGTTCATCAGGCCGTACGGATCGTCGAAGAAGCAGCCGAGCACGTGCTCGTAGTAGAGCTCGCTCGGCGGCCGCTTCACGGTGTCGGCGACGCCGCCCCACCCGCGGTTCTCCTCCCACACCACGTCGGCGCGGTGCAGGACGTAGGGGATCCAGCCGATCGAGCCCTCGGAGAACGCGATCTTCAGGCTCGGGAAGCGCTCGAGCGCGCCGCACATCAGCCAGTCGACGAGGGAGTAGCAGGAGTTCGCGAACGTCAGCGTCGAGCCGACCGCGGCGGGCGCGTCCTTCGACGTCGATGGCATCTTCGACGACGAGCCGATGTGCATGTTGATGACGGTGCCGGTCTCGGCGCACGCGGCGAAGAACGGGTCCCAGTACTTGTTCTTGTCGTGCACGCTCGGCAGCTCGAGGAACGGCGGGATCTCCGAGAAGCAGGTCGCGCGTACGCCGCGAGCGGCGTTGCGGCGTACCTCGTCCGCGGCCAGCTGCGCATCCCACAACGGGACGATGATCAGCGGGATCAGCCGGCCGTCGGCGTCGCCGCACCACTCCTCGACCTGGAAGTCGTTGTAGGCCTTCACGCACTCCAGCGCGATGTCCTTGTCCTTGGCCTCGAGGAACGTCTGGCCGCAGAACCGCGGGAACGTCGGGAAGCACATCTGGGACTCGGTCCAGTTGGCGTCCATGTCCTCCAGGCGCTCCTTCACGGAGTACGCCCCGGTGCGCATCTGGTCGTAGCCGACGAGGCGAAGGTCGACCTCGTCGCGCTCGAAGCCGACCGACGCGTCGAGCCGCATCAGCGGACGCTTGAGGTCCTCGTACAGCCACCACGCGACATCGGGACCGCTGCCGGGCTCCCCCATCGACACGGTGAGCTTGCCGCCGACGAACGTCACGTCGCCCTTGGGCGCGTAGTGGACCTTCGGGCCCTTCTCCTTCATGGCGGCCGGAAGTCGGTCCTGCCAGAGGTTCGGGGGCTCGACGACGTGGTCGTCGACCGACACGATCTTGGGGAACTCATCCATGCTCACAACCCTAATCCAAACCTGACGACCCGTCAGAAATAGACTTCGGCGATGAAGCGAACGGCATTCGGGTGTGTCCTCGTGGCCGTTGCTGCCGCCGCGACGCCGGCCGCGATCGCTGCGCCTCCCGGACGTCACCTGCCGCCCGCGCCGCACATTCGACTCGCCCATGGCCAGGCTGCGGACGAGCGGCTCGCCGACCTTCCCGCCGACGCGCCGGCCGCGCTCTACAACGCCGAGCCGCGCATGCCTGCCGCCGCCGGATGGCCGGGCAGCAACTCGGCATTCCCCCGCACCTCGGGCACCGGGCGGCTCGCTGACGGCGGCCTGTTCTGGGCCGACTGGCTGTACGACGATCACGGCACCACCACGGCGTCGACCGGCGACATCTCCGTCACCGCCGGCTCCCCCAGCTTCGGTCTCTACACCTATCCAGCCGGCGCAGCGCACGGCAACGGCGCCGACATCTGGACTGCGGCCGTCCTCGACCGGCCGGACGCGACGTACTGGCGGGTCGACTGGAACACCCTCGCCGATGCGTCGATCCCGATCGCGGAGTGGACGTTCGACCGCGACGACAACGCCGCGACCGGCGGCTCGGGCTGGCCCGCCGCGGCAGGCGTCCACTCCCCCGGCATCGACACCGCGCTGACCATGTCCGGCCACGGCGCGCAGCTGATCTCGGTGGCGAGCGGCAAGATCCTCGCGAAGCTGCCCGTGACGATCGACAAGGCAGCGCAATCGTTCGTGGTCCGGATCCCGAAGTCAGTCCTCGACCCGAAAGGCAGCTGGCGGATCAGGCTCGCCGCCGGCCTCGCCGACGCCACCGGCACCGGCTTCGCCCGCCCGCCGGATGCGCTGCCGACGCAACCGGCTGTCTACAACGTGACGTTCCGACGGATCGACCAGGAGGCGCAAGCCGCGAACTTCTGGGACGACCAGGCGCAGACGCTCGCGCTGCTGAGCGGCAACGTCACGCGGTTCTCCCATGTCGTGCGATGGAGCGAGCTCGCCCACCACGACCGCACGCCACAACCGCGGCCGGCCGGCTGGAGCGACCGCTGGTATGTCTCGGACGTCTCGCTCGGGCCGGGCATCGTCTCCGGCGTCAGCACGATCATCGACACACAGCCCAACTACCTCGGGCGCGTCCAGCCGTATGCGGTGTACGTCCCGACGTCGTACTCACCGAAGCGTCCGACGCCGCTGACGTTCTTGCTGCATTCGTTGACCCAGAACCACAATCAGTACGCCGCGACGACGCCCAACTTCACGAGGCTTGCGTGTGAGGACCGGCACTCGATCTGTGTCACGACGCTCGGGCGCGGGCCGGACGGCAACTACTGGGACTACGCCGAGCTGGACTTCTGGCAGGTCTGGCACGAGACCGCTGTGGCCTACCACCTCGATCCCAACCGCACCGTGCTCTCCGGCTACTCGATGGGCGGCATCGGCACCAACCAGCTCGCGATGGCGCACCCGGACCTGTTCGCGAAGGCGGTGACCCTCGCTGGTGGCGTCGGCAACGTCCCGACCCTGCAGAACCTGCGGTGGATCCCTACGTACCTCGCCGGTGGCGTCGCCGACGAGCTCGTGCCGCTGCCGACTGAGGCGGCCGAAGCCAACGGGCTCGCTGCACTCGGCAATCGATATCGGTGGGTGATCTACCCGGAGGTCGACCATGTGGTCTTCGAGCTGGCCGACAGCTTCGCCGACGCTGCGCAGTTCATGGGCAATCCCACGCGCGTGCACAACCCGGGGCAGTTCAGCTTCACGTGGGTGCCGCGCAACAGCAACGACGTCTTCGCCAACCGCGCGATCACCGGTGGCGGCATCTCCTGGACGCAGCTGCCGAAGTACGGCGTGGGTACGACGGGTGACTACTGGCTGCGCAAGCTCTCGGCCCGGACGGTCGGCCGCGACGGCACCATCCACGCCTACTCCGGCGAGCGGCCCGATCGATCAGTGACCACGCACTCGTCCAGCGGCATCGCCGTCAAGGGGCCCGGTCCGGGGCTCGCGTCGCAGCTGACCTGGACCCGCGGGAAGCGGCCTGCCACGCGGCCGGTGATCACGCTCGGCCTGGCCAACGTCAAGACGCTCACG
>DATAUF010000138.1:0-10498 GCA_036268405.1 Mycobacteriales bacterium | reverse complement strand
CGGACACCACGGGTTGGCCGGTACGCCGGCGCATGCGTCCTTCATCGACTTCAAGTTCGCGGACGCGGGATTCTCGATCGCGGGGTGGCCGTGACCGCGCGTCGCGCCCGGGAGCGGATGCATGACGATCTTGGTCTGCCGTGGGTAGTGGGTTCCCGGCAGACACAGGGTTCCCGTTGCGATGCCCGCCAGCTGCGCGTTGTCGGAGTCGCATGCCACCTGGTCGAGGAAGAGCGCATTGGCGTCCGGCACTGCCAAACCGCCATCACACGTGGGGTAGAGCGATTCGGCATCGCCGGGTGAGGTCGTGGCTGCGGCGCCGCCGACCTCGACGTTGGCGCCGAAGCAGTCGGTGGCGTCGGGCTCCAGATTGACCGCCGCGATGTCGCCGTTGGTCGGATTGCCCCAGCCGCCGTTGTTCTTGAAGGCGTTTCCGAGGACTGCGTCGCCGTACTCGTCGTAGAGGCATGCAACGGGCGTCAAGGTCCCGCCGGTGCACGGCGGCCCACTGTCCGGGTAGGGCACCAGCGCAACGCCCCACGCATGGTTGTTCTCGAACAGGTTGTCCATGACGGTGTCGTTTCGGCCGCCGGAGATCGTCATGCCGGTGCCGACCGGCCCAGCCGCAGCCGACCCAGCGGTCGGCACATTGGGGTCGTTGTTGTCGTGCACGTAGTTGTGCATGAACACCCAGCACGAGGTGGTGTGCGTGATCGGTGAGATCTCGTCGTTCGGGCACGTCCCGTCCTGCGGCGGCGGGTTGTCGCCGTTCTGGCTGTTGGTGTCGAACCCGTCCTCGTTCTTGTCGAACTGCGAGTTCTTGATGACGAGGCTGCCGCCCGAGTTCGAGCCGGAGTATCCGAGCGCGTTGAACTCCGCCCACGCGTGGTTCATGACCTGGTCACACACGTCGCGGCAGGCGCCGATGTAGTAGCCCGAGTCGTTGAAGTTGCTCGCGTAGCTCTCGTTCCACGTGCCGCCGCGCCAGTTGCTGGAGAAGATGCCGTACGCCGCCGCGGTGCTCTCGTCGTGGAAGTAGGTGTTTGTCGCGGTCACGTACGACCCGAGGAAGCCCTTGCCCTTGCCGAGCTTTCCGCTGTCGTCCCCGTCGTTCCACCAGATCTCGTTGCCGTTACCGCCCGACCCGGACAGGAAGTTGCAGGACGTGAGGTTCTGCACCCAGTCGTTGCTGGATTGCCAGACCATCACGCCGTTGGTCCCGAGTGGAGTGCCGTGCGTTTGCTTGGGACCGAAGTACTGGTCCTTCGTGGCGGTGCTGCACGGCGGTCCTGACTTCGTGCCGTCGACGATCACTTTGTTGCGGTTCATACCGCGGATGAACAGGTCGGGCGTCGTGACCAGGACGCCGGCCGGCGACGACGGATCACCCTTGGGCGCGGTCGCGTGACGGGTCTTGTAGTCGCCAGGTCCAACCAGGATCCAGTCGCCGGGCTTGGCCGCGTTGACCGCCGCCTGGATGCTCCGGTACTGCCCGCGCTTGCCGTCGTAGGTCCCGACCCGCAGGACGTGCGGCTTGCGCGGGTGGGTGGTCGACGCCTGGGCCGGCCGCGGACCGGCAGTGGCGGTCACGGTGCCAAAGCCGGCAGCCGGCACGAGCACGGTGCTGACGACGGCGGCAAGGCCGGCTGCGGCGACGAGACGCATATTGGGTGACCCCTAGCTCTCTCGGAGTTGCCGCTACTGAATCAAGCCTGGTCCAGGAAGTCGAGGGTGGTGCGGGTTGTCAGGTGGTGCCAGCGCAATGGGCGGAGCAGCATTGCGTGGCTGTCGCCGTGGATCACCTGGTACGTGACGTCGGCTCCGGCGGCGGCCGCACGTGCGGCGAAGCTCCGCGATGCGCGAGGGCTGGTGACGAAGTCGAGGTTGCCGTGCGCGATCAGCGTCCGCTTGCCGACCAGCTGCGCGACCGGATCCTGACCGGACAGCCAGGGCGCGAGCGCGACGACACCGACAACACTTGCGTCGTCGGCGACCCGCAGCGAGGTACGCCCGCCCATCGAGTGGCCGACCAGCACGACCGGAATGTCTCCGTGTGCGCGGCGTACCTCGTCGAGCGCCCACCGTGCGTCGCTGGTGGGTGACGCCTCTATGCCGTTCCAGCCGCGATAGCGGTAGCGCAGCATCGAGACCGCGAGGCCGTGCTCAGCGCCCGAGCGCGCGAGAGCCCGCGCGAACGGTCGCATCCGCACCGCGGTCAGCTGCGTCGGGATGGCAGCCTCGTAGCTGTCGGCCTTGCCTCCGGGCAGGACGAGTGCGACCGCCCGGACCCTGTCCGGTGATGAGTAGGCCGTCAGCTCCGCGGTCGCAGTCCCGCTCGGTGCGTGCGACATGACCAGATTCTCGAGCACCGCGAGATTCGTCGTGCACCCGCGGTTCGGTTCACGCTTCGGCATCGATATCTCAACGCTGCCGTAGCGACTGCGAAAGATGCGCGTTACATAAGGCAGCCAGCATCTTGAGATGGAAAGCATCGTCAGCTCGGACCGGCCATGACGACCTTCGCGCGGCTCCGGATCGATGTCCCCGACCACCCCGGGGCGCTTGCTGCCGTGAGCCGCGTCCTCGCGGGCCTGGCGATGAACGTCGTCGAGGTCTCGATCCACGAGGTCGAGGGCGAACGTGCGACGGACGAGATCGTCGTGCACTGCGAGTCGATGCCGGCGTACGACGAGCTGCGAGCCGCAGTCGAGGGAACGGGAGCCGAGCTGCTTTCCGTGGGCCCCTGCACGCCGCGCAGCGATCCGACAGTCGTCGGGCTGACGTGGGTCACCGCGATGCTCGGTGCGCCCGAGCGGCGCAGCACCCTGGCCACTGGCATCCGTTCACTCGCGGGAATCGACCCGGTGCAGGTCGTTCCGGTCGGTGATGTTCCGGATCTCGCGATCGTGGCCGCCGCAATCACGACCGGACGGGTCATCGTCCAGCACGTCGCGCGGGTACCCGAGCTGCTGCGCGATGCCTACCTCGCGCCGGACGAGACCGGCGCCTGGTTGCTCGCCGCCTGGGACGGTCTGCCCGGTGGTTACGTCGTCCTCGGCGCGCGGCCCTACGCGATTCGCTTCACAGCGACCGAGCTGACCCGGCTCAGCGCGGTGCTCGACTGCCGGCGCGAGCTGATCCGCAGTCGCGAGAAGGCCCTCGCGCTGCAGACGGGCTAGCTGGGGCTGACCGTCACGGTGACGGTCGACGCCCCGGAGGACGCGACCAGCAGCAGCGAGTCGCCGGAGCCCGATACGACGGCGCCACCCTTCACGCTGACCTTGTATCCGTGGGGGTAGGCGGCCCTGGGGATCTCGAACTGCGACACCGAGTTGCCGGGGAAGCGTCCTGAGCCCGACACGTGCGAGGTGGAGTAGGTCGCGAAGAAGACGTGGGTCTTCGGGCTGTAGCCGTAGCTCGTCGGAGTCCCCGCGACGAGCTGCGGGTACGGCCGCGCGAGACCGTCGAGCACGGCGCGGTTCGGCGACCGGCTCGGCGGCGAGCTGAAGGCGCCGATCGACGTCGTGCCGACCAGCTCGTCGTACGACCAGAACATCCACGGCACCATGCGTGCGTCGTACGCGGCGGTCGACTGGTTGATCGCCGCGGCGTTCTTCGTGGCGCCGAACTCCGTCTCGAGGAGTGCGGTCTTGTGTGCCGTCGCGTAGGTGACCGCGTTGCCGATCGCGAGCTTGCTCTCCACGCCGCAGGCGGTGTCCAACGCGCCGCCGAGGCCGACGTCGTCGGCCGCCGAGCACAGCGGGTAGTCGTGGAACGAGAACCCGAGACGCGCGTCACCCGGCGGTGGCACGACCGACGTCGGGATGCCGTAGTTGAACGTGACGAGCGGCTCGTAGAAGACCAGGTGCGTGCTGTTCTGCGTTCGGATCGCCTTGTCCATCGTCGCGTAGTAGGCGCTGAACGCGCCCGTGTCGAAGCTCGGGCAACCGATGACGAGCGGCAGGCAGGTCGCGTACTTGGTGCCGGGCCATGGCTCGTTGATGATCTCGAAGCCGAGCACGCCCGGCGTGCTCTTCAACGACCCGACGACCCGCGCGAGGATCTGCGCGTCGTCGGTCCACAACGGCTTGCCGCGGATGTCGTTGCCGTTGCCCCAGAGGGTGTCGAACGCGTGGTTGACCGCCGGGTTGGCGAGGTACTGGAACGGGAAGCCCACGCTTTTCAGGTTGGGCGAGCCACCGGTCTGGGTCATCCACGCCGGATATCCGTTGTCGCCGAAGACCGGCCCGAACTCGTCCTGGTGGAAGTCGACCAGCGTCAGCACGTGGTAGCGGGCCAGCGTCGCGACGATGTGCTGGATGAATGACAGGTACGCCGCGTCGAAGTGGCCCGGCGTCGGCTCGACGTCGTAGCGCTCGACGGTGAGGCGCACCGCGTTGAAGCCATTGGCTGCGAGGTATGCCGCGTCGTCGGCGCCGAAGTGGTAGGCCTCGTCTTGGGCGAGCGAGCCCTTCATCGACACGTTGATGCCGTGAATGAGCAGCACGCGCCCCTTGGCGTCTGTCAGCCATCGGCCCGCGTGGCCGATCGGCTGGCGGGGGATCGCGAGCGGCTGGCGAACGGCGGCTCGAGCACTGTCGAGCTGCGGGGCAGCGGTGGCCAGCGTCGCACCGGCGAGCGCCGTCGCGAGCGCCAATGAGCCCAGCGCTGCTGCCACCAGCCGGCGCCGTGACCTCACCTAGACGCCGCTCGCCGGCTTGATGATCAGGCGGATCGTCTTCGCATTGCGGCCCGACGCGATCAGCAGCAACTCGTCGTCGGTCCCCGAGACGACGAAGCCGCCCTTCAAGACCACTGCATAGCCGTGCGGGTAGGCAGCCTTCGGGACCTCATATCCCGACACCGAGTTGACCGGGTAGCGCCCCGAGTTGTCCGAGCGCTCGGTGGAGTACGTCGCGGTGTAGACGTGGCCCTTCGCGTCGTAGGTGCTGCCTTGTGCTGTGCCGGAGATGAACTTCGGATGCGGCCGCGAGAGGCCGTCGAGCAGCCCGGCGGACGCGGAGGTCGCGCCGAGAAGAGCAGCACTGCTCATAAGCGCGGCGAGCGATGCCGCCACGCGGCGGCGAGAACCCATCTCAATACGCTAGCGGCAGTGCCGGCGAAGCCGGCTCCGTCTTTGGGTGGAGGGTGGGGTGGAGGACGTGCGGCTTCCCCGGGTCTCGCCTTTGGTGTTTCGCCGGCTGTCGGTCGTCGCAGCCGTGCTTCTTGGGCTGATCGTCGTGAGTGGCGCCGCCGTGCGGCTGACCTCGTCGGGGCTCGGCTGCCCGGATTGGCCGCGCTGCACCAGCACGTCCCTGGTGGCGCCTGCGACGTACCACGCGCTCATCGAGTTCGTGAACCGTGTCGTCACGTCGGTGGTCGGCGGCTTCGTCGGCATCGTCGCGGTTGCATCCCTGCTCCGCACCCCGCGTCGGCGCGACCTGGTGTGGCTGTCGTGGGGGCTGATCGCAGGGTTCGTCGGTCAGGCGGTGGTCGGCGGCTTGTCCGTCCTCTACAAGCTGTCGCCCGGCTGGGTGATGGCCCACTTCCTGCTGTCGATGGTGCTGGTGTGGGATGGCCTGCTCCTGGTCCATCGCGCGCATCCCGACTGGGAGCCGCGACGACCTGAGGTGCCCCGCGAGCTGCTGGTGTTGGGGCGGCTGCTGGTCGGCGTCGCAGCGATCGTGCTGTTTCTCGGCACGGTGACGACCGGCACGGGTCCGCACGCGGGTTCGGGAGGGCACGTCAAGCGGCTGCCGTTCGCGCTCGAGCGGGTCACCCAGCTGCACGCCGACTCGGCCCTGCTCCTCACGGGGCTGGTCGTGGCGATGCTGTTCGCGGTTCGGCTCGCGGATGCGCCGGCGGTCGTGCGACAGCGGTCGACCTGGCTGGCGTACGCCGTCGTTGCCCAGGTCGCGATCGGCTACACGCAGTACTTCCTCAACCTGCCGCCGAGCGTCGTCGAGCTCCACGTCGCCGGGGCCACGTTGTTGTGGAGCGCGACGATCTGGTTGCAACTCGGGCACACCGCGCCGGCACCGGCGCACTCGCAGGTCGCCCTACGCGCAGTGGGTGCCGAAGTCCATCACGTCCCACTCTGACGTCGTGCCATCGGCGTTCACGCTCTGCACGCTCGCGATCCCGGCGTCGGTGAACTTTCGGCTGAGGATGTTCTGGCGATGCGGCGCGTCGGACATGTAGAGGTTGAACAGCCATGCCGCGCTCTCGCCGATCTCGTCCCCGACGTTCTCTCCCAGATGGGTCCATTGCGGGCACTTGGCACCGATCTGCGCGAAGGCGTTCGGGTTGTGCGCGAGTGTCTGCGTCTGTGCCATGTGCGCGGCCCAGGTGTGCGCCACCCGGTAGAGGCGGGCGCTTTCCTTGTAGGGCTTCAGCCCGTGCGCCGTGCGCGCCTGGTTCACGTACTTCAGCATGTTCACGTCGTATGGCCGAACGTTCGTCGCCGGCGAGGCCTGCGCCACTCCGGTAAGCGAAATAGCCATGACAACAGCGGACAGGGCCGCCATGGACCGCCACATCAATGTCCCCCCCTAGGGCGTTGATCTGCGAGGTCCATCCTTCCATTCTGCGGGCAGGCCGCCGTTGTCGGGGACTTTGCTTGTCGGATTTCTGACACCGGTGAACGAGGGACTGCTGGCAAGCATTGCCATCAAGCGCAGTGGTCGGCGAAGTCCATCACGTCGTACTCGGCGGCTGTGCCGTCGCCATTCGGCACCTTGATGGTGGCGATTCCGACGTAGCCGAAGTCGGGGGAGATGATGTTCGCCCAGTGAATCGGAGATGCCTTGTAGAGCTCGAACATCTTGTGCGCGCTGGTCTTTCCCTGTGCGCCGGAGTTCTCTCCGACCGTTCTCATCTTCGGACACTTCGCCTGGACCTGCGGTCCGAGGTTTGGGGGGTGCCCGACAGCGTTGTGCTTGGCCAGGAACGCCGCGCGCGAATGCGCGACCGCATAGAGGCCGGCGCTCTCCTTGAGGGGCTTGAGTCCGTGGTTCGTCCGCGCCGCGTTGACGTACCTCAACATGTTCTTGTCGTACGTCCTGACGTTCTTTGCCGGTGCGGCGTGGGCGGCGGCCGCAGGCACGAGCGCCATGACCAGCGCGGCGAGTGTTGCCGTGCTGCGTCGATTGACGACAAGGCGCATCACACGACTGCTAGGCACAGTGGCTGGCGAAGTCGATGACATTCCACTCCTCGAGACCGCTGGCATCGTGCGTCGCAACACTGTGAACTCCTACCGAGGTGAACTTCGTACTCAGCATCGTGCGTCGTTCCCCCGGGTTGCGCATGTAATCGTCGAACAGATCGTCCGCGCTCGTTCCGATGCCGACGTTCTCGCCGACCTTTCGCCACGTTGGGCAGGCCGCGTTGAGCGCCGACCGCAGGTGGGGGTTGTCGCTGGCGTTCTGCGCGGCGGCGATGTGCTGCGCCCACTTCGTCGCGATCGGAGTGAGCCCGTCGCTGATGTCGAGCGCCTGGATCCCGCGCTCAAGCCGCGTCGAGTTGAGGTCGGCGATCAGCTGACGGTCGAAGGTGGTAAGTCCCCCGAAGGCCGGTCGTGCTCCGGCCGGGGTCATCGGGATGAGCGCCAGCGCAGACACGGTGACCGCCAGTGCGGCCGTACGACGCAGGTACATCGGGGCTCCCTTTCCGATCCTTGGCGGCCAACTGTCCCGCAGGTCGGCTTCCACCGCCAGGCACCTTGGCAGCCTGTCGCCGGGGACCACTGCCACCGACGACAGGCAAGATTGAGCTGTGCCCGAGCTGCCCGAGGTGCAGGCGCTGGTCGACTTCCTCGACGAGCGGGTCGTCGGCCATGTCGTCGCACGCATCGATGTCGCGTCGATCGCAGTGCTCAAGACCTTCGATCCACCCGTGACGTCCCTGGCCGGGCTCACCGTCTCGGCGGCCAGTCGACGGGGCAAGTTCCTCGACCTCGACGTCGACGGGCTGCATCTGGTCACGCATCTCTCGCGTGCCGGCTGGCTGCACTGGCGGCACGAGCTGCCGGCGCTGCCACCCAAGCCCGGGGGCAAGAGCCCGATCGCGTTGCGGATGCATCTCGACACCGGTGGCGGCTTCGACCTCACCGAGGCGGGTACGCAGAAGCGGCTGGCGGTCTACGTGGTCCGCAATCCCCAGGAGGTCCCGGGCATCGCGCGGCTCGGCCCGGAGCCGCTCGCGGACGACTTCACCGTCGAGGTCTTCGCCGCGCTGCTGGACGGTCAGCGAACCCAGATCAAGGGCCTGCTGCGCGATCAGGGCGTGATCGCGGGGATCGGCAACGCCTACTCCGACGAGATCCTGCACGTCGCGAAGATGTCGCCGTACCGGCTTGCGGCGACACTGTCGTCCGACGAGGTCGGCGAGCTCTACGACGCGATGCGTTCGACGCTCACCGACGCCGTCGAGCGGGCCAGGGGACTGTCAGCGGCCGACCTCAAGGCCGAGAAGAAGCTGGGGATGCGGGTGCATGGGCGGTCCGGCCAGGCCTGCCCGGTGTGTGGCGACACCGTGCGCGAGGTGTCGTTCGCGACGTCGTTCCTCGACTACTGCCCGACGTGCCAGACCGGCGGCAAGCCACTAGCCGACCGTCGGATGTCCAAGCTGCTGAAGTAGCCAAGCTTTGCTGCGCGAGACTGGCGGGATGGACGTCCCCGCGATCAACGCCGACGAGCTCACCTCCGACATGGTCCTGCTCGACGTGCGAGAGCCGGTCGAGTGGGACGCCGGTCACGCCGTCGGCGCGGTCCACATCCCGATGCATGACGTGCCGGCGAGGGTCAACGAGCTACCCGCCGGTGCCGACCTCGTGATCGTCTGCCACATCGGCGGCAGGTCCGCGCAGGTCACGTCGTGGCTCAACTCCCACGGCATCACGTGCCGCAACCTCATCGGTGGCATGGTCGCGTACGCCGCTACCGGCAAGCCGCTCGCAAGCGAGAACGGCCAACCGCCCAGGGCCGAGTGACCGCGCCCTGGCCAGCAACGCCACAAGTTCTTGTGCCCGTTCCCGACCAGTACCGCCTGCGCTCGCGTGGTCCCTGAACCGTCGAGGCCAACCTAAATGGTCTCTCAAAGGGGGTTGAGACACCTAAAAGGTTGGCCTCGACGGCGACTGCGGGGTGCCGCACCCGTAGGTAGGCTGCGGTTGTCACGCGGGAGTCCGGCGTACCGGGCTGAGAGGGCGGAGTGGCCGCCGACCGCAGCGGCGACCGAGAGGTCGTCGCGGACCTGACCCGGATCATGCCGGCGTAGGGAGTGGGCCGATGACCACCACCGTCCAGACGGATACCGCCGTTTCCGCGGAAGCGCCGCTGACTCTCGACGAGCCACCGCCGAAGGTCCTCGGCTGGCTCGACCAGATCGGGCTTTGGGGCAACCTCGGTGTCACGCTGCTCGCACCGGTGGGCGCTGCCGGGGTCCTGATGCCGGTGGTCGGCCGACCGCGGTTGGCCTACGTCGCGGCGGGCGCCGCCGTGTTGGTCGGGACCATGCTGGGCGCGCTGCTGCTCGCGGCCGCCGCGGTCCCCGGCGCTCAGACCGGCGCACCGTCGATGGTGTTGATGCGGGGACTCTTCGGTCGTCGGCTGTCCTACCTGCCGACCGTCGTCAACGTCGTGCAGCTGCTCGGCTGGACGGTCTTCGAGATCGTCGTCATCGCATCGGCTGCGCAACAGCTCTTCCCCTGGCACGCCCACCGATGGCCCTACGTCGTCATCGCCGGTGTCGTCACCGCGGCGATGACGGTTCGTCCGCTCGGTGCGGTGCGGATCCTGCGTCGCTACGCGCTCGTCGCCGTGACGATCGCGACGATCTACCTCTACGTCGAGCTGCTGCGTCACCCGCTGCCGTCGTTGACCCACGGTTCCTGGTCGGGGTTCTGGCCGGCGGCGGACATCGCGATCGCCGTCGCCGTGTCGTGGGCGCCGCTCGCGAGCGACTACACCCGCCACTCGCGCTCGGCGCGAAGCGCTTTCGGCGGTGCCGTCGTGGGCTACACGGTCACTCAGGCAGCGGGCTATCTGCTCGGGCTGCTCGCCCTCGCGACGGTCGTGCGTGCCAGTGACGTCAACCTCCAGCACGACATGTTTGCGGCGTTCCTCGCGGTGCCGGTCGGGTGGCTGGCGTTCGGCGTGCTGGTGATGCGCGAGCTCGACGAGTCCTTCGCCGACGGCTACTCCGCCGTGGTCTCGTTGCAGAACGTCTGGCCGCGCGTCGACCGCCGTCTTTTCACCGTCATCGTCTGCGGGCTCGCGACCGTCGGCGCCTTGGCGCTGGACATCGACAACTACTTCAACTTCCTGCTTCTGCTCGCGTCGGTTCTCGTCCCGCTCGTGTCGGTCTTCCTGGTCGACTACTTCGGCAGTCGCGGCGTCGTGGAGTGGGACGTCAGCGTCGCGGCGCCGGCACGGCTGGCGATGGTCGCGCCGTGGCTGCTCGGCTTCGCGGCGTACCAGCTGATCGATCCGGGTGG
>DATAUF010000137.1:0-3791 GCA_036268405.1 Mycobacteriales bacterium | reverse complement strand
GCCAGGCCGGCGGCTGCTCGGTCGACCTGATGCGTCGCCGACCATTCGGCAAGTGTCGCTCGTTCGTGAGCGAGGACCAGCTGCGTCGCGCGCCAGAACGAGGCGCTGGGTGTCGCACCTTCCGGGCCGGTCATGGCACCGGCAAACCGCGCCACCCGCGCGGCGTAGGCCTCGCGGAGCGGCACGATCGCTGGAAGATCCCTACCGACAGCGCTGGCATCGATGGTGGCGAGCGCGGTTTGCGCCGCCTCCAAACGGATCGCGACCTCCTGCTCGGCGGAGCCATCGCTTTTGGCATTCGCAAGCTGAAGGCGCTCCGCCGCCAGCACGTTCACGGCAAGCTTCCAGCCTTCAGGGCTGGCAGCTTCGGGATCCGGGGCGGCCTCGGCGAGCTGTTCGAGGTAGGCGATGCGAGCGCGAAGCAGGTCCCCGATCGTCGACTCGTCGGCAGCGTCGAGCTCAAGGTCCGCAACATGCGAAAGGGCGGCCTTCGCTGCGGCGACGCGAGCGGCTCCTTCCAACTGCACCCGAACAGCGGCGGACCGCAGCATTCCGAACGCCGCGCCGAGCCCATCGGTCGCTGCGATCTTCGTTCGCAGCGGGACCTCTTCGAGCAGCCAGGTGAGTGCGAAGGCCACCAGCGCTATCGGAATCGCAGCGATGAAGACGACATGCAGCGAGTCGGTGAACGCAACGAGATAGCCGTGGTGGACCTGCGCGGGAAGCTTCGCCAGCGCCTGCGGACTCGCTCGAAGGGACTTGGCAAGTGACGGGTTGGCAGCGAGCTGCGGTAGCTGATGCGCGAGGTTGCCGGTCATCTTGTTGTTGAAGATCGCGCTGAAGACACTGACCCCGATCGATCCGCCGATCGATCGGAAGAACGTCGCGGCGCTCGTCGCCGTACCGAGATCCCGTGGGTCGACGCTGTTCTGGACCGCGAGGACCAGCACCTGCATCGTGAGGCCGAGACCTAGCCCCGTCACGGCCATGAAGAGCGCCGACTCGAGGACCGACGTGTCGACACCCAGATGGGACAGCAGATACATGCCGACGGCCATGATCGCGGTGCCCGCCACCGGGAAGACCTTGTAGCGGCCGGTGCGGCTGATGATCTGTCCCGAGCCGACCGAGGCGACCAGCAACCCGCCCATCAACGGGAACAGCTGCAGTCCGCTCGCCGTCGCGGAGGCGCCGCGCACGACCTGCTGGTACTGCGGCAGGTAGGTGATCACACCGAACAACGCGAAGCCGACGATGAAGCCGACGCCGCTCGCGACCGTGAACACCCGCTTGCGGAACAAGCTCAGCGGGATGACGGGCTCGGCGGCGCGACTCTCGGCGACGACGAACGCGACCAGCAGCAAGACAGCGCCCACCGCCATCGCGATGATGGTCGAGGAGCTCCACGCGTACGTCGTACCGCCCCAGGTCGTCAGCAGGACGATGCAGGTGACGCCGGCGGCGAGAAGCGCCGACCCCAGGTAGTCGATCTGATGGTGCACCTTCTGCGCCGGCGTCTTGAGCACCAGCGAGATGACCACCAGGGCAATCAGCCCGAGCGGCAGGTTCACGTAGAAGACCCACCGCCAGCTCGCGTTGTCGACGAAGAATCCCCCGATCAACGGCCCGGCGATGCTGGTCACCCCGAACACTGCGCCGAAGTAGCCGGAGTAGCGACCGCGCTCGCGGGGTGGCAGGACATCGGCCATCACGGCCTGGGCGCCGACCATCAATCCGCCGCCGCCGATGCCCTGGAGCGCACGGAAGAAGATCAACTGGTTGAGGCTCTGCGCCAGGCCGCACAGCGCGGAACCAACCAGGAAGATGACGATTGCCGCCAGGAACAACCTCTTGCGGCCGAACTGGTCACCGAGCTTGCCGTATAGCGGCGTCGACACCGTCGACGCGAGCAGGTACGCGGTGACGACCCATGACAGGTGGTTGAGCCCACCAAGGTCCCCGACGATCGTCGGAAGCGCGGTGGACACGATGGTCTGGTCGAGGCTGGCGAGGACCATCGCCAGCATGAGCGCCGACAGGATGACGCCAAGCCGCCGAGGCGGCTCCGCCACCCGTCCGGGATCTGTCACAGCTTGATCATGTCCCGCAGAGCACGCGTTAGTCAGTGTCTCGACGGCCGTGAATAAAAGTTGCCCGGATGGTGTCGGAGTTTGGGCTTGCCGGACGACAGTAGAGATGTGAGGGGTCGACCGACGCCGGAGATGTCGTACGAGCAGCTGCTCGCGCTCTACGACGAGGCGCTGCCGACTGTGTTCGGGTACCTGCTGTCCCGATGCGGCTCGGTCAGCGCGGCGGAGGACCTCACATCGGAGACGTTTCTCGCGGCGGTCGTGGCCGTGCGCGTCGGCAACGCGCCGCTAAGCGTGCCGTGGCTGATCGGCATCGCCCGTCACAAGCTCGTCGACCACTGGCGGTCGAAGGCACGCGAGGATGCCGGACTGTCGGTGGTCGGCTCACAGCAGACAGTCGACGAGGAAGACCCTTGGGACGTCCGGCTCGACGCGCTGCGCGCGCAACAGACATTGGATGCGATCTCGGCAACGCACCGCCTGGTGCTGATCCTGAGGTACCTCGACGATCTATCGGTTCCGGCGGTCGCTGCGCAGCTCGGTCGCACCCGGCAGGCGACCGAGGTACTCGTGTCGCGAGCCCGTGCCGCCTTTCGCCGGGAGTACGAACTGCGAGGAGGCGAAGATGGCTGACCCCATGGAGATGCTGCGCCGTCCGATCGTGCCGCTCGACCCGGATCCGTCGTTCGCTGCCCGGCTGCGCTCGCAGATCGAGCGCGCTCTCACCGAAGGAGACCCCATGACCACTGAGTCCCGAGCGAGCGCGGGAGGCGCCGAGAGCGCTCCAGCGGCTGACGGTGACATCGCGTTCTTCAGCCTCCACGTCCCCTCCGCCGACCGGGCGCGAGCGTTCTACACCGAGGTGCTCGGCTGGCAGTTCGGCGACTCCCTGGAGCTTGGAAGGTACGACCAGGTCGTCAACCTCTCGCTGCCGTGTGGGGTTTGGGATGGCGGGGGCGTGCCGGGTGTACCGAACCCGGGCGTCCACCTGATCCACCACGTGGCCGACATCGTCGCCGCGGTGGCCAAGGTTCGCGACCTCGGCGGCACCGCGGAGGACCCGTACGACACGCCGTACGGATTGCGGACGCGGTGCATCGACGATCAAGGGAACGGGTTCTCCCTGGTGCACGAGACTTCACGTCGTAGCGCGCCGGTTGCCAACGGCGAGCTGCCGGGCGATCTCGCGTACATCACGGTCTCCCCCGGTGACGAGCAGCGCGCGGCCGCTTTCTACAGCGGGCTGTTCGGCTGGGAGTTTCGGCCGGGCAACGTCGAGCGCGGACTGCAGGTCGACGGGATGAACCCGCAGGGTGGCTTCTGGGGTGGCAGCGGACGGCAGAACGTCGTGCTGATGTACCGCGTGGCGGATGTCACTGCCGCGGTGGCGAAGGTGCGAGAGCTCGGCGGGCAGGCTACCGATCCGGAGCAGATGCCCTACGGCGTGACTTCGGACTGCGTCGACGACCAAGGCATGGCCTTCTACCTCGGCGAGCTCTGACCGTTGAGCGGCTGGTCGGACGAGCCTCTCGATGCGTTCCGGGTGATTTGCCGCAGGCCGCCGTCACCGGGCTACCGCACAGGAACCGCGCGGCCTTCGCCTGGGAGTACGGCAGCCTTGTTGGCGGTCCCTGGCCCGATCCGGAGCCGGACCGCGTTCGGTCCACAACTGGCACGACCGCGGCGAACCATCGCTCGCAG
>DATAUF010000136.1:0-5966 GCA_036268405.1 Mycobacteriales bacterium | reverse complement strand
TCAGGCCGTAGCGGGGGCCCGCAGCGGCTCGCGCTCGGTGAGATCGATCTCCTTCGGCGGGTTGGATCGGCCGAGCTCGACAACGATGGTCGAGGTCGCGGCACCCAGGCCGAGCGCGCCGAGCATGGCCCACATGCCCCGCTTGCCATGGCCACGGATCTTGTCCACCGAGATCGGGCCGGGGCCGCCGTCAACGATCGCCAGAAGCGCCGCGATGAGCACCAGGTTGTACTCGTAGCCGCGGTTGGTCACCCACGGTCCATTCTTCCCGTGCACCGTGCGGATCGCCGTGATCATGGTGCCAATGAGCGACGCCGCAGCCAGCGGGGTCGCCGCCCCGAGCACCAGCAGCGCGCCACCCGCCGTCTCGGCGACGCCCGCGGCGTAGGCATTGGGAACCGCCGGCCGCAAGCCGATCGAGTCCATCATCTTTGCCGTGCCCTCAATGCCCGGTCCGTCGAACTTTCCCTGCAGCTTCTGCAGGCCATGGCCGACGAACAGGCCACCGATCACGACTCGTGCGGCAAGGCGTCCGGTGTTCATGTCGTTGGTCCTTCCCGTCCGGACCCCGCGATAACGTCTTGCACGTGGCGGATCAGCAGTATGAAGACCTTCTCCGGCACGTGCTGGCGACCGGCACCCACAAGGCTGACCGCACTGGCACTGGCACCCGCAGCGTGTTCGGGCACCAGCTCCGCTATCGCCTGGCCGACGGCTTTCCGCTGATCACGACCAAGCGGGTCCACTTCCGGTCCGTGGCGATCGAGCTGCTGTGGTTCCTGCGCGGCGAGGGCAACGTCAAGTGGCTCCAGGACAACGGCGTCACGATCTGGGACGAGTGGGCCGGTGCCGATGGCGATCTCGGACCGGTCTACGGCGTGCAGTGGCGATCCTGGCCGACCCCCGACGGCGGGACGATCGACCAGATCAGCCAGGTGCTCGAGACCCTTCGCCGCGACCCCGACTCGCGGCGGATGATCGTCTCGGCCTGGAACGTCAGCGCGATCCCCGACATGGCGCTGCCGCCGTGCCACTCGATGTTCCAGTTCTACGTGGCTGACGGTCGCCTGTCGTGCCAGGTCTACCAGCGCAGCGCGGACCTCTTCCTGGGCGTGCCGTTCAACATCGCGAGCTATGCCCTCCTGGTTCACCTCGTGGCACAGCAGTCCGACCTGGCGGTCGGCGACCTGGTCTGGACCGGCGGCGACTGCCACATCTACGACAACCATCGCCAGCAGGTGGACGAGCAGCTCTCACGCGATCCGCTGCCGTTCCCGACCCTTGAGGTACGCCGAGCGGCTTCGCTGTTCGACTACGCGTACGAAGACCTCACCGTCGTGGGCTACGAGCACCACCCGGCGATCTCCGCGCCAGTAGCGGTGTGACCGCCGAGCGGGTCGCACTGATCTGGGCGCAGGCCGACCGTGGCGTCATCGGCAAGGACGGCTCGATCCCGTGGCGGTTGCCCGAGGACCAGGCCCGCTTCAAGGAGCTGACCGTGGGTGCCACCGTGCTGATGGGCAGGTTGACCTGGGAGTCGTTGCCTGCTTCGGTCCGGCCACTTCCGGGGCGCCGCAACCTCGTTCTCACGTCCGATCCCGGCTGGTTCGCGGACGGAGCCGAGCGGGTCGGGTCTGTCGAGGAAGCGGTCGAGCTGACCGAGGGCGATCTGTGGGTCATCGGCGGGGCCGGCGTCTACTTGGCTGCTTTGGCGGTTGCGGATCGTGCGGTCGTGACGTACATCAACCTGGCGTGCGACGGCGACGTCTTTGCGCCGGAACTCAGCTCCGGCTGGCGCCCGGCCCTTGCCGGAGCCTGGGAGACCTCGGCAGCGGGCCTGCGCTACAAAGTCACGACGTACGAACGGGACGCCGCGATAACCTCACAGGCATGAGCCGCCCCTTCGGCACCGTGCTGACCGCCATGGTCACGCCGTTCACAGCCGACGGCGCGCTCGATCTGGATGGCGCCTCGCGTGTCGCGATGAATCTGGTCGACGCAGGCAATGGCGGTCTGGTGATCAGCGGTACGACGGGGGAGTCGCCGACCACGTCGGACGAAGAGAAGGACCGCCTGCTTCGAGCGGTCATCGAGGCGGTCGGGGACCGGGCGCACGTCATCGCCGGCGTCGGCACCAACGACACCGCACACACGATCGAGCTGGCCAAGCATGCTGAGAAGGCCGGCGCTGCGGGTGTGCTCCTGGTCACGCCGTACTACTCGAAGCCACCGCAGGCGGGACTGCTCGCCCACTTCACGGCCGCGGCCGACGCGACCGGCTTGCCCGCGATGCTCTACGACATTCCCGGGCGCAGCGGCATCCCGATCCACACAGACACGCTGCTTCGCCTTGCCGAGCACCCGCGGATCGTCGCGGTGAAGGACGCCAAGGGCGATCTGCCGGCCAGCACCGAGGTCATCGCGCAGACTGATCTCGCCTTCTACTCCGGAGACGACGTCCTCAACCTCCCGCTGCTCGCGGTCGGAGCGGTCGGCATGGTGAGCGTCGCCTCGCACGCCTGCACCGCGCAGCTCGTCGCGCTGTGTGCGGCGTACGACCGCGGCGACGTCGCCGAGGCGCGCCGGATCAACGCCTCGATCTGGCCCGCGATCCTCGGCATCATGACGCGGACCCAGGGGGCGATCATGGCCAAGGCGGCCCTCGAGCTTCTCGGCGTGCTGTCCTGCCGGACCACGCGTCTGCCGCTGGTCGATGCGACCGACGAACAGGTCGAGATGCTGCGCGCCGACCTGCGCGCAGCCGGGGCACTTTCTTAGTGATGCCGACTTGATGTCTGAGGGGTTTGACGCGTCTTGAGCCACCCGCATCCCGAGCTCGGCCCACCGCCGCCGCTGCCCGCGCACGGCCTTCGGATCGTCGCACTCGGCGGCATCGGCGAGATCGGCCGCAACATGACGGTGTTCGAGCACGCCGGCCGGCTGCTCGTCGTCGACTGCGGCGTGCTGTTCCCCGAGACCGAGCAGCCGGGGATCGACCTGATCCTTCCCGACTTCTCCTACCTGCGGGACCGCTGGGACGATCTCGACGCGATCGTGCTCACCCACGGCCACGAGGACCACATCGGAGCCGTGCCGTACCTGCTCCGCGAGAAGCCTGACGTCCCGTTGATCGGCTCGCGACTGACCCTCGCGCTCGTCGAGGGCAAGCTGCGTGAGCACCGGATCCAGCCGCTGACCCACGAGGTTCGTGAGGGCCAGACGGAGCGTCTCGGGCCGTTCGAGTGTGAGTTCTTCGCGGTCAACCACTCCATTCCCGATGCACTCGGCGTCGCCATCCGGACGGCGGCCGGCACGGTGCTTCACACCGGCGACTTCAAGATGGATCAGCTACCGCTCGACGGCCGGATCACCGATCTCGGCGGTTGGGCGCGGCTCGGGGCCGAGGGCGTCGACCTCCTGATGAGCGACTCGACCAACGCCGAGGTCCCGGGCTTCGTCACCTCGGAGCGCGAGATCGGGCCCGTGCTCGATGATGTCTTCCGCGGTGCGACGCGCCGGATCATCGTGGCCTGTTTCGCCTCTCACGTGCACCGCGTTCAGCAGGTGCTCGACTCCGCGGCCAAGCACCACCGTCGGGTCGCCTTCATCGGCCGCTCGATGGTCCGCAACATGGGGATCGCCCGTGACCTCGGTTACCTCGAGGTCCCGCCTGGACTCGTCGCTGATCTCAACGAGATCGACGAGCTGCCGCCCGAGCAGGTGCTGCTGATCTCGACGGGGTCGCAGGGCGAGCCGATGTCGGCACTGTCCCGGATGGCCAACCGCGACCACCAGCAGATCCGGATCGAGGAGGGTGACACCGTCGTCCTCGCCTCGTCGCTGGTCCCGGGCAACGAGAGTGCGGTGTTCCGCGTCATCAACGGGCTCAACCGGTTGGGTGCGCATGTCATCTCCAAGGAGACGGCGATGGTGCACGTCTCCGGTCACGCGCCGGCGGGCGAGCTGCTCTACGTGCTCAACATGGCGCGTCCGTCCAACTTCATGCCGATCCACGGTGAGTGGCGACACCTCCGTGCCCATGCTGAGCTCGCGGTGGCCAGCGGCGTGCCCCGGCCTAACGTCGTCATTGCCGATGACGGCGTCGTGGTCGACCTCGTCGATGGCAGGGCCTCGATCGTCGGGGCGATCCCGGCGGGCTACGTCTACGTCGACGGGCGGGGCGTCGGCGATGTGGGCGAGCAGTCGCTGAAGGACCGCCTGATCCTGGGCGGCGACGGCTTCGTGACGATCGTCGTGGTCGTCGACTCGGTCACGGGCAAGGTCACCGCGCCGCCGGAGATCTTCGCGCGCGGGTTCTCCGAGGACCCGGCGGCGTTCGAGGGAGTCCTGCCGCTCGTCGAGGAGTCGCTCGCGGCCGCCGGTCGAGAGGGAGCAACGGACCGCCACGACCTTCAGCAGCGGGTACGCCGCGTGGTCGGCAAGTGGGTCAGCGACACCTACCGGCGCCGTCCGATGATCATTCCGGTGGTCCTCGAGGTGTAATCCCCGCGCGGACGGGCTCAGCGTGGCTCGTGGGGCGGATGTGACAGAAGCGTTATTGTCGGCGGATGGCCACCAAGGCGCCGGCACGCCCGCGCACGAGCTCGACCGCGCGCAAACCGTCGACTGCCACGCGCCGCCCGAGCTCCTCGCGCTCGGCGGCGACCCGGCGCGCGCCGGCGCGACGCCCCGCAGCGCGTTCTTCCCGCGGGCCGGGGCTGACCGTCCGGCTGTTCCGCGCGCTCGGTCGCATGTTCGCCGGCATCTGGATGCTCATCGCTCGTGCGGTGGGTGGGACCGCGCGCAGCGTGGGCGGCGGTGCCCGCGAGCTCGACCCGGCACACCGCCGCGATGGGGCGGGACTGACTTCGCTCGCGGTCGGGCTGGTCGTCGCGGTGGGCGCCTGGGCTGACGCGGCTGGTCCGTTCGGCCATGACCTGACGATCGCGCTGCGGACCTTGATCGGGTCCGGCGTGATGATCCTTCCGGTCGCGCTGGCTGTTGCTGCCTGGCGGCTGGTGCGCCGCCCGGCACCCGAGGACTCACCGGTCGGGCGGGTGGTCATCGGCTGGATCGCCGCGAGCGCGGGCGTCCTCGGGATCCTCGACCTGGCGCACGGCGACCCTTCCCGAGCGGCTGCCCGCCGTGCCGCAGGTGGGTTGATCGGTGTGCTTGCGGGCTCGCCGCTCGCCGCCGCCGTGACCTCGTACCTCGCGATGCCGCTCCTCGCCCTCGTCGCGGTCTTCGGCCTGCTTGTCATCACCGGCACTCCGCTGCACGCGGTCCCTGACCGGCTGCGCAACCTGCGACGCAAGGACGATGTGCCGCTCGACGAGATCGTCCTGCCCGGCGACACCCAGGCGACCGAGCCGCTCAAGCGCGGCAAGAAGCGCCATGCATCAGTGGCATCGACCGACGAGGATGCGCCGTTCGCGGCCTCGCCGGTGCTGTCGGAGGACAAGCCCAAGCCGGCCTTCGACGAGCCGACGAGAGTCATCACGCTGCCTGATGCGCTCCCGAGCGGTCTGCCGTCCGAGGCCGTCACCGGACCGCTGCCGAGAGCGGTTCCGCGTGCCGGCACACCTGCGAAACAGGCCCAGCTCAAGCTCGGCGACGGTGTCTACCAGCTGCCCGACAGCGCGATGCTGCGCGAAGGCACGGCACCGAAGGCACGCAGCAAGGTCAACGACGCGGTCATCGATGCGCTGACCCAGGTCCTGACGGAGTTCGACGTCGACGCGTCGGTTGTGGGCTTCAGTCGCGGTCCGACGGTCACGAGGTACGAGGTCGAGCTCGGTCAGGCCGTGAAGGTCGAGCGGATCAAAGCGTTGCTGCGCAACATCGCGTACGCCGTGAAGAGCCCCGATGTGCGGATCATCGACGTGATCCCGGGCAAGTCGGCGATCGGTATCGAGATCCCCAACACCGACCGCGAGACGGTCAGCCTCGGCGACGTGCTCCGCGCG
>DATAUF010000135.1:0-2124 GCA_036268405.1 Mycobacteriales bacterium | reverse complement strand
GTCGCACGTCACGGGATCACGGTGAACACCGTGTCGCTCGGCACGATGCGTACGCCGATGACCGAAGCGTTGTGGAGCGACCCCGCCAATGAAGAGCTCCGGCGTTCGGTGCTCTCGAGCTATCTGGTCCGCCGACCCGGCGAGCCCGACGACGTCGCGTGGGCGGTGTTGTCGTTGGCCAGTCCGCGCGCCGCATGGGTGACAGGCCAGACGATCGCCGTCAACGGCGGCTCGTCGATGACGCTCTAGATCTCTTCGCCCGGAGCTTCGGGTGGCTCGACGTTGGTGGGCGCTGCGATCGGCCCGTACGCCGCCTCGTAGTTGGTCATGTTGGCGTTGATCGCCTGGAGCAGCTGGAAGATCTGTGACGGCGGGAACTTCACGCGCGCGACCACCCTTGCCGGCACGACCTGCTGGCCATCAGGGCCGGTCGTCGTCGGCTGAAGGACGGCGAAGTCCAGCGTGAAGTCGAACGGCGTGTGCCAGACGAGCGCCATGTTGGCGTACTCCCCGGCCTGGAGATCTTCGGGGACGTGGATGGCGATCTGCGGCTGCGGCTCGGTCATCTCGCGACGCTACCTGTCTGGATCTCGCCAGTACGGCGAAGTCCGCGCCGTCACCTGTGGATAAGATTTGTTGCAAATAAAGGGATCCGACGCTTGACATCCACGCTATTCGAACGTATGTTCGATACGTGGATCCGGAGCTCGCTCGCCTTCGCCGGCGTACCGCGGACCGGGTCGCGCTTGCGACCGCGATGCCGGTCGGACCCACCCTCGTGGCGGAACTGATCCGGCTCAAGGCCGAACCGATGGCCGCCGAGACCGCCGTCGAGGTGCACGCCCTTTGGGGCAAGGTGATCGCCTGGTCCTCGGCACAGCAGATGATCGCGACCAGCGTCGCGGTCACCGGGATCCGCGGACACCTCAACCTGCCTCCTGGCGAAGCCGCGATGCTCGCCGCGCAGGAGATCGCCTGTGCGACCCATGTCGCATACGCGACGGCGATGACTCAGGTCGCGCTGGTCGACCGCGTGAGTGACTGCCTTCCCGCTTCGTGGATGGCGCTGGATCGCGGCGACCTCTCCCTTGCGCATCTGAAGGCGATCAACAAGGTGACCCACAACTGCCCGGCTCGGGTCGCGCAAGCCGTCGACGATCAGATCGTGCCGCTTGCCGTCGAACGCGGCTGGACCGCGAGCGAGACCGCTCGGGCGGCTGAGAAGCTGGTGATCGCGACCGATCCGAAAGGCGCCACAGACCGCGCCGGTGCAGCGAAGAAGAGCGCAGATGTGCGGGCATTCCCGCAACCGGACGGGATGTCGACGATCGTCGCCCACGGTCCCGCCGAGCGCGCGCAGCAAATCATGAGCGCGGTGCACGGTCGCTCCGAGTCGATGGGACGCGCAGGCGATGACCGGTCCGTCGGCGAACGGCGGTTCGACGCTCTCTACGACCTCGTCCTTGGCGCACGGGATGGCCGCGAGACCAAGGGCCGGGTCGAGACCCAGGTGCGCCTCGACCTCACGACGTACCTAGGAATGAACGATCACCCCGGCGAGCTCGTCGGCTACGGACCGATTACGGCCGAAGCAGCCCGACTGATTGCCGCCGACTCGACCCTGCGCCGAATGATCACAGATCCGCTCACCGGTGCCTGCATCGACCTCGGCCTGAGGAGCTATCGCCCGTCCGCCGCGCTGCGCCGCGCGATGGAGGCCAGCAACCCGACCTGCGGCATGCCCGGCTGCTCCCGCCCCGCGCACACTTGCGAGGCCGACCACCGCGAAGAACGCCGCGACGGCGGGCGCACCGACCTGCAGAACCTCAGCCCGCGGTGCAAGATGCATCACCAGATGAAGACCAAGAAACGCTGGAAAGTGGACGTCAACCCCGACGGCACCGAAACCCATACCAGCTACCTCGGCTACACCTACACGAAACAGCCGAGCTATTTCCCGCTGCCTGACCCGCTGCCGGTCGAGGACGAGCCACCGGCCGAGATCGCCGATCGACTTCCCGAAGCCTTCGATCCCGACCCGCCGTGCTCCGACGAGCCGTTGCCCGAATCGCCAGCGCTTACTGAAGAGCAGTACGAGACGATGGCGCGCGCCGTCGACATGCT
>DATAUF010000134.1:0-24285 GCA_036268405.1 Mycobacteriales bacterium | reverse complement strand
AGTCCGTGTGCGAGGTCCCATGCTCCAACACCGTCCTGTGGTACGAAGTCGGGAACTGACCGCGACCGAGACCCCGTTGCGGCGTCCTTACAGACAAGCAGGACGTTTCCGGTCGCCCGGATGCGCACCACATACCAACGCTGGTGTTGGAGAGGATCTACATGAACAGCACGCCAAGGACAACTCGTGCCATCAAGCGGTGGACGTCCACCGCGATCGTGATCGGCTCGAGTGTGGCCGTGCTGGCCTCACCGCTGGCGATCGGCACCGCGAGCGCCGTTACGGCGACCTCGCTGTCGATCCACTCCGGCGCAAATGCGAACCATCGCGCCAGCGGCACGTCGGTTGCGCCGCAGACGTTCGACCCCATTAAGGTGGTGGTGGACTACACGCCGAGCGCGAGCACCACGCCGATCGACTACACCGTCACCGGTGGACCAGACGTCTCGAGCCCCAACCTCAGCGGTACGCCCTGCGCCCTCGCGACGCCAGCCGCCGGGGAGGCGACCTGCACCATCGCCAACAACGGCGGAATCGGCGCCGACCAGGTGATCGTGTATGCCGACCTCACAGGGACCGCGGTTACGCCCGCGCCCTACAACGGCAACGACCCCTCGGTGTCGACGACCGAGACCTACTCCGGCAAGCCGAACGCCATCACCCTCACCCCAACCCGAATTCCGGCCGCGCACACCTTCACCACCGAGGCCGGCACCTGCGAGGTCTACAAACTCTCGGAGTTTGACAGCAAGCCGGAACCGGCGGGCGCTCGCACCGCTTCCATCACGTTCAGCGAGACCGTCTCCGGAGCGACGCCTGCCCCGGTATTCACTCTGTACAACGTCGACCCGACGACCGGCCTGTGCACGACAACCACTCCGCTGTTGAGCTCGACTTTTACGGCACCCACTGAGACTGCGGTCGTGAGCCGCACCACCGGTGACTCCGGTACAGATGAGTTCGGCATCGTCACCACGCAACCCGGAACCGGCACCGCCGTCGCGACGCCGTCCGATCCCATCGTTCCGACGGGGATCAGCGACACCGACAACGTCACCTGGGCTCCGGGCGGCGCCAATGCGGTCGCCTCTCTGACTGCAACACCGACCAGCACGACCGGATATACCGGCACCACGGCGTCCTACACGCTGAAGGCTGTCGACTCGGGCAACAACCCGGTCGAGGGCGTCATCGTGAGCGCTGAGGAGACCAGCGGGCCGGCAGTCACCACGACTTGTGGCAGCGTGACCGACCAGAACGGCAACGTCACTTGCTCGATCGTCAACAGCGGCAGCTCCGGCGCTGTCGCCGAGACCTTCTGGGTGAACAACAGCTGCGGATCCCCGCCGTCGGGCAACCTCGAGACCTGCGAGCCGCAGACATCGGTGACGTCTCAGTTCAACGCCGTGCCCGCTTTCTCGACGCACTCGCTGACCTGCGTCCAGCAGCTCAACAACGCGCAGCAGGGCCAGGGCGTCTCGAACTGCACAGTGCCGACCACCCAGCACTCGATCGACTTCCACGAGACGCTGAAGGACAGCAGCGGCAATCCCGTGCCGGGCGCGATCGTCGACTTCAGCGCGGTCGGGACCTTGGGTGGCACTGGCGCCACCAGGACCGGAACGGCGACGACCGATGCCAATGGTGTTGCGACGTTCACCGTGTCGAACCCGTCACCGGCGAACAGCGGCGACAACATCCTGGTGTCGTCGAAGATCGGCAGCACGACGTTGGACACCACGACCAGCGGCACCTGGGCCAGCCCAGCTGCGTCCTCACTTTCGGTAACCCCGGCGGTGCAGTCCGTGACCAAGGGCGGCGCAGTCGCCGTGACCGTCAAGATCGTCGACCAGTTCGGCGGCGGGGTCGCTACCTCCCACTCGCTGAACTACACCGTGAGCGGGCGCAACAACGGCCGGGTTGGCATCGTCACGACCGATGCCACCGGTACAGCCACCATCAGCTACACCGATGCGGGCACGAACTCCGGTTCAACCACCGACACGATCGGCGTCAGCGACACGGCTAGCGCCCTTTCGGGCAGTGCGACCATCAGTTACATCAACGGCTCCACGACGGCGTCGACCGTCACGGTCGACACCAGCGGGAGCGGCACATCGGACGCGCTCTGCAACGCGTCCGGTCACACCGCGGCGACCAACGTGGCCTTCACCCATCAGACCGAGGTCTGCGCTGTTGTGAAGAACTCGTTCTCGACGCCTGAGGCGCTGGCCGGCAAGACGGTGACGTTTACCGTCAGCAGCGGGCAGGTGGCGGCTCACGGCGCGCTGGCATCGACCAGCACCACGAGCTACACGGCCACTACTGATGTCAACGGGGTCGCCTTCGCCGACGTCACGTCGACGAAGACGGGCGCCCAGACCGTCACGGCGACGACGGACTCGGTCAACGGGTCCGGCACCGTGACCTACGCCATCCCGACCGCGGCCAGCGCACGGAACATCACCGTCGCCCCGACGCCGGCGAAGGTCACCGCAGGAACGCAGCAGAAGTTCACGTTCACGGTCACCGACCAGTACGGCAACGGTGTCCCGCTTGTTTCGGTCCTTGTGACCCAGAGCGGCACCGGGATCCTGACTGGCAACAACACGACGGTCCCCACGGCTCCGGACGGCACCGCGAGCGTGCTGCTGTCGACCCAGGCGGCGGATGTGGGGGGCAGCGGCTCGGTCACCGGCAACATCACGGGCGGCAACGCGTGTGGCTTGGCGGCCGGGAACCCGGCCGGCACCACGGCGGGCAACTGCACCGCCGTGGCGACCTACACGGTGGCGGCTCCGGTTGTGCCGTCGAACGTGAAGGTGCAGGCGGCACCCGGCGGCAAGGTCGGCACCGAGGAGCTCGTCGCGGCAACGGTGACGAACTCCGATGGCACCCCGTCGGCCAACGTGGTTGTGCGCTACAAGATCTCGGGTGCGAACTCGGGAAGTGGCGCGGTGGTCACCAAGACCAACGGTGTGGCGCTGTTCGGCTTCCTTCCCAAGCACGCGGGCACGGTCCACGTGGTCGCCTACGCGGACGTCAACGACGACCAGCTGCGTGAGACGACGGAGCCGCAGAACACGCTGAGCTTCTCGATCGCCAAGACGGTTGAGAAGCCGACGCTCCGGCTGACGTCGGCGCACGACGCCGTCACAGTCCACGTGACGTCGCACCCGTCGATCTCGGGCGCCACGGTGACCTACTACGTCAAGCACCACGGCAACTTCACGAAGATCGGTACGAGCAGGACCGGTTCTGCCGGTCACGCATCGCACACCTTCGTGGAGAGCCGCGGGGTGACGTACACCTTCCGGGCGAAGGTCACCGGCAAGTCCGGTGTGTCGACCGGAGTGTCGAAGTCGAAGTCGATCAAGGTCAAGAAGTAGAAGTCAGGACTGAGATGGCGCGGGGCGGCTCCACGAGGGGCCGCCCCGTGCCACGTTCCGCATTGATGGGGTGCTCAGCGGGTAGGCAGGCACCGTCGACCTGCGCACTCACGGGTGCGGAATGTGGTGGAATCGTTACAAACTCACCGCGAGTAGACACTGGGTCTCTGGCGGCGTGGGAGGAGCACCAGGCATGATCTCGACCTTCACCTCGGCCCGCGTTACACGCTGGGCTGGTGGCGTCCTCGTCGTCGCCTCGTCGGCTCTCGGCATCGGCGTGGGCTCGATCGCGACCGCAACGGTTGCATCGGCCGCCTCTGCCAACCCACCCGCCGTTGTGACGATCTCGCCAGCCTCTGCGACCGTCGCTGTTGGAGGCTGCTCCGCGTTGACGGCGTTCGCCAACCAGACGGGTGGCGCGCCCGCAGACGGCTGGCCGCTCACCGTGCAGGTGACCGAGAGCGCTGCCGCTGGATCCGCGTCGCCCCTGTCTGCCTGCACCGTCGGCGGTGGAACCGCCACAACCGTGCTGGGCAACGGGGTCGTTGGCGGGTCGGCCGGCTTCCTCGGACTCGGTGCGACTCCCGGAACGGCAACGCTGCGGTTCACCTCGACCACCAACGCCGCCGGCCAGATCAAGGTCGGCGTCAAGTCGTCGGCGGCCGGTGACGTGAGCGTCGTCGCCTACTACAACAACTCGGTCAACGCGGCGCCCGCCGCCGGAAACACCACCACCAGCAACACCGAGGCCGTGACGGTTTCCGGCACCGCGCCGACAACGACTGCCAGCAAGTTGACCGTCACGCCGACCACGCAGACCGAGTACGTCGGTAGTGGTGCCAGTTACACCGTGACGGCGCTGGACGCCAGCAACTCTCCGGTTTCCGGGGCCGGGGTCGACTACGTCGTGTCCGGGCCGGACCCGCAGACTCCGGTGCGCCAGTGCGGCGGCAACACTGCCGCGGATGGCACCGCGACCTGCACGATCACCAACGGCGGAACCGCCGGGACAGACACGATCACCTTCTACATCAACGTCTCGGGCGGCACCGCGGGCCCGGACTCCGGCGAACCTCAGGCGACCGCGACTGCAATCTTCCAGGCGCTGCCTGCGAGCGGGTTGTCAGTCAGCGCAGCTTCCTGCAGCAACACCGACACGCAGGCGCTTCCGGCCGCGCCGGCCGGCTTCCCGGCACCGACCTGTGCGAACTCCACCGCGAAGCAGAACGTGACGTTCTCTGCCGCAGTGGTCAACTCGTCCAGCCAGCCGGTGTCAGGCGTCGCAGTGAGCTGGAACAGGACATCTTCGACCGGAGGGCCCAGTCCGGCGGACTCGTCGCTGTCGGCTCAGACCTGCACGACGAGCAGCGCCGGGACGTGCTCGGTGACGTTGAACGAGCCCCACCCGGCGAGCGGCGAGCAGTTGCAGTACACCGCCTCTGTCGGCACCTCGTCGAAGACCGCCACGGCGGCATGGCAGGCCCCGGTCGCGACCTACTTCAGCGTCAACCCGACGCTGGAGACCGTTTCCAACGGCCAGTCGACGGCCTTCAAACCGACGGTGCTCGACCAGTTCGACGCAGGAGTGCCCGGGCAGAGCCTCAGCTACCTCGTCACCGCTGGTCGCAATGCCGGGAAGAGCGGCTCGGGGACCACAGGCTCTGACGGAACGGTGTCGTTCGGATACGTCGACGCAAACACGGTTCCGTCCCAGACGACCGACACGGTGCAGTTCAGCGATGCGACATCGCTCACCACCACGCACCCCACTGCGACGGTCAACTACATCAGCGGGTCGACACAGGCCGGCCTGATCGCGCTCGACGTCAGCGGCAACTGCAACACGGCATCCCCGACTTCGACAAACGCCAACGCGGCGGGCACGGGCACGATCAAGGTCTGCGCACTCGTCACCAACGCGAGCGGCACGAAGCTGCTCGGCAAGTCGGTGACGTTCGCGGTCAGCATCGGCAAGGTCGACTCGACCACGCCGCAGGCCGCGGGTGCCGGCCCGTCGGTGACGGTCAACACGGACTCCAACGGCGTCGCGACCGCGTACGTCAGCTCCACCACAGTCGGAGCACAGACCGTCACGGCGGCCTCTGACTCGGTGAGCGCGACCGGCACGGTCACGTACTCCACGTCGGTCGCCAGCCTGCACACCGTGACGATCGCACCGGCGACGACGCAGTTCTCTCCAGGCGCCAGTCAGACCTTCACCGCGACCGCAACCGACGGCAACGGCAACCCGGTTGCCGGCGCACAGCTGCTGTTCGTCACGAGCGGGCCCGGCACGATCGGTGGCGGCAGCAACCAGCTCCAGACGACGGCGGCCAACGGGACCGCGAGCGTTGTGCTCACGAGCGCCGCGACCGACAGCGGCAGCGGCACAGTGACGGTCTCGGTCCAGAACGACGCCGCGACCCAGTGCCACGCGACGGGTGGTACCTGCACCGCGGTCGCCAGCTACACCGTGAAGACCGGAGCGGGTTCCGCGACGCTGCTGCTGTTCCCGCAGAAGAACGTGGACGCGGGTAGCTCAGCCGCGGAGGGTGTCGAGGTCGTCACGCTCAATGCCGACGGCACGGTCGCACCGAACGTGCTGGTTCGCATCACCGTGGCCGGGGCCAACAACGGCACCGGCGCCGTGACGACGAACGCCTCGGGCGCCGCGGTGTTCGCCTACGACGCCACCAACGCCGGCACGGACACCATCTCGGCCTACGAGGACCTGAACGACAACCAGGTCAAGGACACGGGCGAGCCCGCTGCTGCTACCACAGCCACGATCTTCCCGCCGGGGACGACGCCGGGCGGCGGCGGCGGCAAGGAGCACCCGACCCTGGTGGTCACCCAGAAGCACATCAACTCCCACCAGGAGAAGCTGACCCTGGCGGTGACGAGCCACCCGGCACTGGCCGGTGCCAAGGTGACCTTCTACCAGGTGAAGAAGGGCCACCGGCAGAAGATCGGCCCAGGCACCACCGGCTCCAAGGGCAAGGTCACCGGCACGCTGCGGGCGGCTCACCACCTCACCCTGAAGTTCCAGGTCAAGGTCACCGGGAAGGCGGGCGTGAAGACCGGCTACAGCACGGTCAAGACGGTCCACGTCAAGTAGGACGATCTCGTAGCTCGTCGTCGGCCGGGTTTGCGTGGTTCGCCACGTGGCCCGGCCGACGTACGTCCGGCGGGTGAAAAGCCGCTGGTCAAAGGGCAATTCGCGCCCGACGGCGTCGGTTGGCCCAACCTTCCGCGATAATGGTTGTCTGCCGTTCCTCTGAGGGTGTGAGCGGCCACGAGCTGACAAGCGAAGGAGCACGCGCATGGCTGCCATGAAGCCGCGGACGGGCGATGGTCCGCTCGAGGTGACCAAGGAGGGGCGCGACATCCTGATGCGCGTGCCTCTCGAGGGTGGCGGCCGTCTGGTCGTGGCGATGACCCCGGACGAGGCGACCGCCCTGGGTGAAGCGCTGAAGTCAGCGGTCAGCTGAGCCTGCCCACGACACGCGTGGTTCCCGCGGTCACTGCCGGGCGAGGCCGGCTGCTGGGCGCGGGCGCATTGCTCGCGATTCCGAGCACGCCCCGGCGGCGTGGTCTGCCCGATCTTGGCGTGGGTGCCGAGGAGCTGGCCGGGCTCGGCGTCGATCCGACGGCCTTTCTCCGCGCTGAGCACGCGACGGGCAAAGCGGGCGAGGTCGTCGCGATCCCGCTGCACCGGGATGGCGTCGAGACCGTGCTGCTCGTCGGTACGGGCGATGGCTCACCCGCCGCGCTGCGAAAGGCGGCCGCCGCGCTTGCCCGCCGCGCCAAGGGCGCACGTTCGCTGGCGACGACGCTGGCGGCCGGTCGCGACGCTGAGGCAGTCCGCGCCATCGCCGAAGGCTTCGGCCTGGCGACGTACCGCTTCGCCGCTGCTGAGTCCGACCCGCCGAAGCTGCGTCGAATCAAGCTGATCCTCGACTCACCCGGCGAGGTGCGTGACTCGCTGCGGCGAGCGTCCGCAACCGTAGCGGCGGTCCGTGTTGCCCGTGACCTCGCCAACCAGCCCTCGCTGGAGAAGACGCCCGAATGGCTCGCCCAGCGCGCGCAGGAGGAATGCTCGGCCGCCGGCGTCTCTGTTCGCGTGCTGACCGATAGCGAGCTCGAAGCAGCGGGCTTTGGTGGCATCGCCGCCGTCGGTCGAGGCTCGGCCCGCCCGCCGCGCCTGCTCGAGGCCTGCTGGGACCCGCCCGGCGCGCGGCGCCACGTCGTGCTGGTCGGCAAGGGCATCACGTTCGACAGTGGTGGTCTGTCGCTCAAGCCGCCCGAGGGCATGCCGGCGATGAAGACCGACATGGCGGGCGGCGCGGTAGTCATCGCGACGATGTCGGCCCTCGCCGCCCTCGGGATCGCGGTCAAGGTCACCGCGCTGGTACCAATGGCTGAGAACATGCCGGGCGCGGATGCCGTGCGCCCCGGTGACGTGATTCGTCACTACGGCGGCATCACCAGTGAGGTGCTCAACACCGACGCCGAGGGCCGACTGGTGCTGGCCGACGCGCTCGCCTATGCGGCGGCCGAGCTACGGCCCGACGTGATGATCGACATCGCGACGCTTACCGGTGCGGCGTACCTCGGCCTGGGCAAGCGCCATGGCGCGATGTACACGACATCCGACGCGCTGCGCGACGAACTCACAGCGGCTGCTGCCGCCGGGGGAGAGCGGGTCTGGTCGATGCCGCTGATCGAGGACTACCGAGACGCGCTGGACTCCGACATCGCTGACCTTCGCAACATCGGTGACCCCGCGAAGCACTACAGCGGCGGCTCGATCACGGCGGCGTTGTTCCTCCGTGAGTTTGCCGGTCGGGTCCCGTGGGCCCACTTCGACGTCGCCGGTCCGGCGCGCTCCGATGCCGACGAGGACGAGGTGAGCAAGGGCGCGACGGGCTTCGGGGTGCGGACGTTCCTTCGGTGGCTGGAGTCGCAGTCCGCTTGACGGACGCCGCTGGCGGCTACTTCGCCTTCGGCGTCTTGGTCGGCTTCGCGAGAGCCTGCTGCTTGGCCTGGCGAACGATGTTCTCGACGTTCTGCTGGTCGGTCTTGTCGGCGGTCGACCGATACGTGACCGTCAGCGTGTGCCCTGAGTAGAACTCGCTCGCGACGCCTCGCATCAACGGCAGCGGGCCTCCGATGATGTGGTTGGCCTTCGCGCTGATGCCGTGAAACGACTCGCTCTTGGCGGCGTGCGCGGTGTTCAAGGAGTTGGGGGCCGGCGACTGCGGGGAGCCACCGTCCGACGAGGATCCGGAGCAGCCTGCGAGCACGGCGACCGTCAAACCGGTGAGCAGAAACGGTGTGTGGCTCCGGCGAATGATCATCACTCGAATCTAACCGCGGCAAACGGTGATAAACCTCAGAACCCGCCGCCGCACCTGAGAGGATGACCTGGTGGCGGCCCGCGGTGTCCTAGGGATAGTGCTGGCGGGTGGTGAGGGCAAGCGGCTGTGGCCGCTGACCGCCGACCGCGCCAAGCCTGCCGTGCCGTTCGGGGGCATCTACCGGCTGATCGACTTCGTGCTGTCCAACCTCGTCAACGCCGACCTCTTGCGCATCGTCGTGCTCACGCAGTACAAGTCGCACTCGCTGAACCGGCACATCTCGCTGAGCTGGCGGATGTCGTCGCTGCTCGGCACCTACGTGACTCCCGTGCCCGCGCAGCAGCGACTCGGGCCGCGATGGTTCGCGGGATCCGCGGATGCGATCTACCAGTCGCTCAACCTGATCTATGACGAGCAGCCGTCGTACGTCGTCGTCTTCGGTGCGGACCACGTCTACCGGATGGATGCGCGCCAGATGCTCGAGGCGCATATCGCGTCCGGCGCGGGCGTGACCGTCGCCGGGTTGCGGGTGCCGCGCGAGCAGTCCTCGTCGTTCGGCGTCATCCAAAGCGGCGATGGTCGACGGGTCGACGCGTTCCTGGAGAAGCCGGCCGACGCCACGGGTCTGCCCGATGACCCGGACAGCATTCTCGCGTCGATGGGTAACTACGTCTTCGACACTCGCGTGCTGGTCGACGCGGTGAAGCGGGACGCGTTCGACGAACGCTCGAGCCACGATCTCGGCGGCGACGTGATCCCCGCGCTCGTTGAGGCGGGACAGGTGGGCGTCTACGACTTCGCCTCGAACGTGATTCCCGGCGCGACCGACCGCGACGCGGGCTACTGGCGTGATGTCGGGAGCATCGAGGCGTACCACGACGCGCACATGGACCTGGTGTCCGCGCGTCCGGCGTTCAACCTCTGGAACGCCGACTGGCCGATCCTGACCGCCACCCCGCCGCTGCCGCCGGCGAAGTTCGTCTACGACGAGCCGGGGCGGATCGGCAGCGCGATCGAGTCGCTGGTGTCGCCGGGATGCGTTGTGTCCGGTGCCCGGGTGCGACGCTCGGTGCTGTCGCCGAGGGTCGACATCCACACCGGCTCCGAGGTGGATGAGTGCGTGCTGCTCGACGGGGTGGATGTCGGCCGCGGTGCTGTGCTGCGCCGGGCGATCCTCGACAAGGGCGTCGTGATCCCGCCGGGCGTGTCGATCGGCGTCGACCACGGCGCAGACCGCGCGCGTGGCTTCTTCGTCAGCGACAGCGGCATCGTCGTGATCGGCAAAGGCCAAACAATCCCCGCCTAGCAAAGCTCCGTTACCTGGCAATTCCTCCGGGTAAAGCTCCTCTGCTAGGCAGATTTGCCTAGTAACGGAGCTTTGCTAGGTGTCGGTTTCGGTTGTTGCGGGTTTGGTTTCGACCGTGCCTCGCACCAGCGCAACCAGCAGGCCGTCGCCGCTTGGGATGAGCAGTGGCACCAGGCGCTCGTCTTCGCGTACCCGTCGCAGCAGCTCACGGACCGCGACCGTGCCGGCCTCCCGGTTGCTCTCGTCGGCGACCCGGCCGTGCCACAGCGCGTTGTCGAAGGCGAGGATCCCGCCTGGCCGGAGCAGTCGCACGGCCTCGTCGAAGTAGACGCTGTACTCCTCCTTCGCGGCGTCGCCGAAGACCATGTCGTACCCGCCGTCGGAAAGGCGGGGAAGGACGTCCAGAGCGCTGCCTGTCATCAGTCGGAAGCGGGAGAGCGCGAAGCCCGCGTCGAGGAACGTCTGCTTTGCGACGCGCTGATGCTCGGCCTCGATATCGATCGACGTCAGCAGGCCGTCGGGTGCCATGCCCTGCAGCAGCCACGTGCCCGAGACGCCGGCGCCCGTTCCGATCTCGACGATCGACCTGGCCTGGATCGCCGCCGCCAGGAACCGCAGGACGGCGCCGCCGCCGGCCCCGACCGGCACGGCACCGAGGTCGCGTCCTTTCGGGCGAGCCGAAGCCAGCGGGCTGTCTTCCTCGAGCCACCCCTCGGCGTAACGCCAGTTGTCGAGCGCGATCTCGGCTTCGGTCCGTTCCGGCACGGTCGCCAGCGTAACGACGGAAGCGCCCAAATCCGGACACAGGGCACGCATGCCCGACAATGGATGCATGACCGAGCGCGACAACTGGCCGCCCCCACCGTTGCCGGTGCCTCCGCCCGCCCAGTGGTGGCCAGGTCCGCCACCCGTGCCGCCTCGTCCGCCACGGCAGCCGGTGAGCGGAGTCAAGTGGCCGGTTGCGGTGCTGATGACGGTGGTTGCCGCGTTGCTCGGCGGGACGGTCGGCGGGCTCATCGTCCACCAGCACGGCGACAGCGACTCGACGTCGGTGAAGGACGTCACGATCGGGGCGACCACTGCGCCGTCCGGCGGTTCCGACAGTGGCGGTGACTCGGTCGCCACGGTCGCGCGACGGATCCTCCCGAGCGTCGTGTCGATCCAGGTGAAGACGCCCAGTGGTGGCGACACCGGATCCGGCATCGTGCTGAGCTCGTCGGGCTACATCATGACCAACAACCACGTCGTTGCCTCGGTGCGATCGGGCGGCCGGCTGTCGGTGATCCTTCCGGACAAGGACCGCGTCGATGCCACGGTCGTCGGGCAGGCGGACACGGTCGACGACATCGCCGTCGTCAAGGTTGCCGGGGTGCACGGGCTCATGCCGGCGGCGCTCGGTGACTCGGATGACCTGGCGGTTGGCGACACAGTGGTCGCGGTCGGTTCGCCGCTCGGTCTGGCAGGCACTGTCACGAGCGGGATCGTCAGCGCGCTGAACCGGCCGGTCGAGGCCGGCGGTGAGCAAGGCGTGCCCGACGACGTGATCGACGCCATCCAGACCGATGCCGCGATCAACCCGGGCAACTCCGGCGGACCGCTCGTCGACAACCGCGGCCGAGTGGTCGGCGTCAACTCGGCGATCGCGTCGCTGTCCACTGAGAGCTTCACGAGCCAGCAGTCCGGCAGCATCGGCCTGGGGTTCGCGATCCCGATCAACGAGGCGAAGCGAATCGCCGAGCAGATCATCACCAAGGGCTATGCGACCCACGCCGTGATCGCGGTGAGGCTGAATGCGGCCTATACCGGTGAGGGCGCGGAGATCAGTCCGTCGTCGGGCGCTGTGACGGCCGGCGGTCCTGCCGCGAAGGCGGGTCTCAAGGCTGGTGACGTGATCGTCGCGGTCAACGGTGAGCGGATCACCACAGCCGACGAGCTGATCGTCGCGGTTCGCCGTCATCTGCCGGGTGAGCGGATCTCGTTGACCTACCTCAGGTCGGGCCACCGCAACACCGTCAGCGTCACCCTCGGCTCGCAACGCAGCAGCTGAGGTCGGATCTTCGCGGCGTACGCTTGAACGGTGCTTGGGAACCTCGGCTGGGAAGAGGTTCTGCTGCTTGCCATCCTTGGGCTGATCGTCTTCGGTCCCGACCGGCTTCCCAAGGCCGCAGCCGACGCTGCACGCATGCTGCGACAGCTCCGGTCGATGGCGCGCGGCGCGGCGAGCGATCTGCAGGCTGAGCTCGGACCCGAGCTCGCCGAGCTGGACATCCGCAGCCTGCACCCCCGCAGGTTCGTCGAGAACGCCCTCTTCGGTGACGATGACCACGTGCCGACCCAGCAGCGGCGCACCCAGGTCCCACTCGAGCCGGATGAACGCCCGCCCTACGACGCGGACGCCACCTAAGACCTCGGTGATCTTGACGTAGAAGGCGTTATCAGGCGCGCGGTCAAAGCGCCTCTTTCGTCAAGATCAGCGATCTTTAGACCGGGGTGAGGGTCAGCGGGCGACCGACCAGGCCGCGTGCCTGACCGGCGAGAGTTGCCGCAATCGCGCTGAACGCCTTGGCGGCCGCCGACTCCGGATCCGCGATGACGATCGGCGTGCCGGCGTCGCCCCCCTCGCGCACCTTCGGCTCGATCGGGATCGAGCCGAGCAGAGGTACGGGCGCGCCGATCAGCTTCGTCAGGCTGTCCGCGACCGCCTGGCCGCCGCCGGCGCCGAAGACCTCGATGATCTCGTCGCAGTGCGGGCAGGCGAAGCCGGCCATGTTCTCGATGACACCGGCCAGCCGTTGGCGGGTCTGCGTTGCGATGGCGCCGGCGCGCTCGGCGACCTCGTGGGCCGCGAGCTGTGGTGTGGTCACGACGATGACCTCTGCGCCCGGCAGCAGCTGAGCGGTCGAGATCGCGATGTCGCCGGTCCCCGGTGGGAGATCGAGCAGCAGGATGTCGAGGTCGCCCCAGAAGACGTCGGCGAGCAGCTGCTCGAGGGCGCGATGCAGCATCGGTCCGCGCCACGCGATGGGCCGGTTTCCTTCGACGAACATGCCGGGTGACACCACACGTACGCCGTGCGCCTCCGGCGGCACGATCATCCCGTCGACGATCGAGGGCGGCGTGGTCACGCCGAGCATCCGGGGCATCGAGTGGCCGTACACGTCGGCGTCGACGATCCCGACCGTGTGGCCGAGCTTGGCTATCGCGACGGCGAGGTTGACCGTGGTGGATGACTTGCCGACGCCGCCCTTGCCGCTTGCGATCGCGTAGACCCGGGTCAGCGAGCCGGCCTTGGCGAAGCTAATCTCCTTCTGCGGCCGACCGCCCTGCAGCGTCGACCGAAGCTGCTGCTTCTGCTCGTCGCTCATCACATCGAGTGCGACCCGGACGCTCGTCACGCCCGGCACCTTCGTGACCGCATTGGTGACGTCGTTGGTGATCTTGTCGCGGAGCGGGCAGCCTGCGGTCGTCAGAAGGATCTTGACGTCGACCGTGCCGTCGAGGGCGACCGCGACATCGTCGACCATTCCGAGGTCGGTGATCGGACGATGGATCTCCGGGTCCTGGACGGTCGCCAGCGCGGCGTTGACCGCATCGACGCTGGGCAGGGTCTGCT
This sequence comes from Mycobacteriales bacterium, assembly GCA_036268405.1. GTDB lineage: Bacteria > Actinomycetota > Actinomycetes > JAFAQI01 > JAFAQI01 > DASZTV01. The sequence continues at coordinate 10,617 of DATAUF010000134.1, read as the reverse complement.
CGCTCATGATGCGTCCAGGCTACGTCTGCCGGGCGCCGCAACGCCTATGCGCTGTCAGCCTCGGCTGCGGCGGGCTTGTCCGGGGTGAGCTCCTCGAGCAGTCGCTGCAGCTCGCCGCGGAGGTAGTCGCGGGTCGCGACGTCACCCAGCGAGACGCGGATCGCCGCGATCTCGCGGGTGAGGTACTCCGTGTCGGCAACAGCTCGCTCCGACAGCGCGCGGTCCGACTCGTACTGCACCCGGTCGCGGTCCGCCTGACGGTTCTGCGCGAGAAGGATCAGCGGCGCGGCGTACGACGCTTGGAGCGAGAGCAACAGCGTGAGCAGCGTGAACTTGTTGCTGTAGCTGTCGAACCGCCACGGCCCTTTGGGGACCAGGATGTTGAACACGATCCATGCCGCGATGAACAGCGACATGTAGCCGATGAACCGCCAGGTGCCCAGGAAGCGCGCGACCCGCTCGGAGATCCGGCCCATCGAGTCCGGGTTGTAGCGCGGCAGGGAGAAGCCGCGGGTGTCCTGGGGCTGGTCGAGCCGCCGCCGACGGTCCTCACGCGCCATGGGAAGTCCCGGCTTCGCCGCTCGGCCGCTCGCGCCAGTCCTCCGGCAGCAGGTGGTCGAGGACGTCGTCCACCGTGACGGCACCGAGCAGGTGGTCCGCGTCGTCCACGATCGGGATCGCAACCAGGTTGTACGTCGCGAGGTGCGCGGTGACTTCCTGGAGGGAGCAGTGCGGGCCGAGCGGGTCGATCTGGTTGTCGACGACGCCGGACACCAGCGTGGACGGCCGCTCGCGAAGCAGGCGCTGGATGTGGGCCGTCCCGATGTACTTGCCCGTGGGGGTCTCGGTCGGCGGCCGGCAGACATAGACCTGTGCGGCGAGCGCGGGGCTGATCTCAGGGTCACGCACCCGGGCGAGCGCCTCGGCAACCGTCGCGTCAGGCGGCAAAATCACCGGCTCGCTCGTCATCATCCCGCCGGCCGACTTGTCGGCGTAGCTCAGCAGGCGGCGAACCGGGTCGGCCTCGTCGGGATCCATCAGGCCGAGCAGGCGCTCGGCTTCGTCCGACGGGAGCTCGCCGAGCAGGTCGGCGGCATCGTCCGGTCCCATCGCTTCGAGGACATCGGCGGCGCGCTCGCCCTCGAGCCGGGCGAGGATCGCGATCTGGTCGTCCTCGGGCAGCTCTTCGAGAACGTCCGCGAGACGCTCGTCGTCGAGGGCCGCAACGACTTCGTGGCGGCGCTTCTCCGACAGCTCGTGCAGGACGTGCGCGAGGTCCGGTGCCGAAAGCTGGTCGAAGGCGGCCAGCATGTTGGCCGCGCCCTGGTTCTCCTCGGGGAAGGCGAACCCGGTGACTGCCTCCCAGTCGACGGTGCTCAGCGGCCCCCGGCGCCGGAAGCCGGAGCCTGCGGAGCGGACCGCGACCCGGGTGAGGAACCAGTCGCGGGTGCGGCTCTGCTCCATGGCGACATCGACGACCGTCACCGAGCTGTTGTCGTCGACGAGGGTGACCTTGCGGTCGAGCAGCTCGGTGATTGCGAGGGTCTCGCCGGTCCGCCGTTCGAATCGCCGCAGGTTGATCCGGCCTCGGACCACGACGGCGTCCGAGTCGATGCTCGTGACTTGGCCGATCGGGACGAAGACGCGGCGTCGGGGCTGCACCTCGACGACGAGTCCGAGCACCCTCGGCGGGATGCCGGCGCCGCGCAGCGCGACCACGGCGTCGCGGACCCGGCCCACCTGGTCGGCCTGCGGGTCCAGCACGGTCAGGTCGGCGAGTCGCGCAAGGAAAACTCGCGTCGTCGTACCCGTGGCCATGATCGGGAGGTTACCGCTGTAGGTGGCTCAGATCGGGGACGTCGCTAGGGTCGCGGGCATGGGTGTGCTCGATCGTTTCTCGTTGGACGGCAAGGTTGCGATCGTCACCGGCGCCTCGTCAGGGCTCGGAGTCGCGTTTGCGAAGGCACTGGCCGAGGCGGGCGCCGACGTCGCGATCGGCGCCCGGCGGGTGGAGCGGCTCGCGGAGACTCGGGCCCTCGTCGAGGCGGCCGGTCGTCGATGCGTCGCGGTGGCCACCGACGTCACGAAGCCCGAGGACTGCGAGGCGCTCGTGGCCGCAGCCGTATCTGAGCTCGGCGGCATTGACATCCTCGTCAACAACGCGGGTGTGGGCACTGCGGTGCCTAGTACGCGTGAGACGCCCCAGGAGTTCCGTGAGGTCATCGATATCAACCTCAACGGTTGCTACTGGATGGCGCAGTCGTTCGTTCGGGCGGCGACGCGAGGCGGCTCGATCGTCAACATCGGCAGCATCCTCGGGCTGACCACCGCGGGGCTGCCGCAGGCCGCGTACTCCGCGTCGAAGGCCGCCCTTGTCGGGCTGACGCGGGACCTGGCGCAACAGTGGACCGCCCGTAAGGGGATCCGGGTCAACTGCATCGCGCCCGGCTTCTTCGCCTCGGAGATGAGCGAGCAGTACCAGCCGGGCTACCTCGAGGCCGCGATGAGCCGCGTGGTCATGGGGCGCACGGGCGACCCCGAGGAGCTTGCCGCGACGCTGGTCTGGCTCGTCTCCGATGCCGCCGGTTACGTCACCGGGCAGACCATCGCCGTCGACGGCGGCGTCACCATCACCTGACCCCAACGCCGAGGCCAACCTTTTGGGTCCCTCAGACCCCCGTGAAAGACCAAGAAGGTTGGCCTCGGCGGGGCTTGCGTGCTTCGTTAGCCTGCGGCCATGACTGAACCTGCTCCGATCGAACGACTCGAAGGCGTGGTGCGCAGCGGCGTACGACGGCTCGACCTCTCCGGTTTCCGCAGCTTCGTCCTGCGCGGCAACGTCGTCGACCTCGCGGTCGGCATCGTCATCGGCACCGCGTTCACCGCGATCGTGAAGTCGCTCGTCAACGACTTCGTCACGCCGTTGATCGGCATCCCGCTCGGGAAGGCGACTGACTTCTCGCACCGGTACTGGAAGCTGGGCGGCTCGAAGTTCCTGTACGGCGACTTCGTGAACTCGTTGCTCGCGTTCGTGCTCGTGGCGTTCGTCGTCTATTACTTCGTGGTGCGGCCGGTGAACCATCTGATGGATCGCTTCAAGACGACCCCGGACTCCGAGACTCCGACGAAGACCTGCCCCGAGTGCCGCAGCTCGATCTCCGTCGACGCGACTCGCTGCGCGTTCTGCACGGTCGTGCTGCCGGCAACAACCTAGAGCACTCCCATCGCGCGCAGCGCGTCGATGAGGCCGGGCGAAAGCTCGAGGGCGTCGAGATCGGCCGGCGCGTACCACTGCGCGTCGGCGGCATCATCGCCCGGGGCCAGCTCGCCACCGGTCACGGTCGCGGCGAAGTCGTGCACGAGGAAGCCCATGACGGGCACCGTCGCGATCAGCTCGCCGATCTCGACGACGAGGCCGGTCTCCTCGTGCACCTCTCGGGCCGCGGCCTCCGCGGGCGTCTCGCCGCGCTCCACGCGGCCGCCCGGGACCGTCCAGGTGTCGATGGCGGGCTGATGCGCCCGACGGACGAGCAGGATCCTTCCCGCGTCGTCCTTGATCACCGCACCGGCGCAGATCACCGCGTCGGCGGGCTGTGGTTGGCCGTCGGCGGAAATCACACTCTTGACGCTCTCCCATTCCAGTGAGGACTGTTCAAGAGTGCACCCTGCGCCGACCTGTCCTCGCTGCGCGAGCGAACTTCGCTCTCCAGGGCTGTGGTCGAGCGCGTGGCTTTGCCCCCGCCACGGCGCGGTCGCGCCCTACACCGTCCTTACCCACACCGGCCGGGACGCCGTCGAGCACGTGGTGGGGCGCACCGGTACGCCGGTCTGGCTCGCCCACGGCTTGCCGCCTGGCTGGGTCTGCAGCGGCTTCGCCTACGCCGGCGACGACCGCACCGGCGACCGGGCGACCGTGACCGCGATGTCCGGCCCCAGCCCGCTCGGCGGGCCGGCCGACCTGCTGATCGTCGCCGAGGAACCCGGGATCGGGCTCGGCGCCCGCCACGCCGGACTCAGCGAGTCCGACCCTGGTGCCGGCTTCGACAGCGGACCGGCGGACGCCAAGGTGATCGCGGCCGCCCACCCGACCGCGATGTGGAGCATCGCGGCAGCAAGCGACCGCGCGGCCTTCGTCGGCGAGGCGAAGGGCTTGTGGCTCTGGGCCTTGGTCTGGCCCGAGACCGCGGGGGTGCTGATGTACGACGACGTGCACCTCACCGACCTGCGGGACGGCGGCGGATCAGGGGAAATCGACTTCGGCACGGTGTCGGCGAGGCTGTCCGCGCCTCCGACCACGAGCTAGGACGGCGGGTGGCCGCTCGGAGCGGCGTGGGGTATTTCGCCCCGGGTTTGGGCGATGTTCCCCAGCCGCGGAGAGTGGACGTCCGCCGTCTACCTACAGGTCGAGGTCGTCGACTGACGAGGTGATCTCCGGCGCCAGTCCTGCCCAGGGTTGCGGCCGCTGCGGTGTTGCGTCCTGACCCTCTCGGCAGTGCGCGAGGAAGTCACACCAGCCACATTGCGGGCCGGCCCTCGGCGGGAAGATTGCTTCGAGCAACGCTTGGTCTCCGTCGGCGGCGGTCGCGGCGGTGTGGGCATCGGCGACCTCGACTCCGATGTCTTCGACCCGACCCAGCTGCCTCGCGAGTGACTCCTCGGAGTACTCCCACTCGATGACCTCACCCGTCGGCAGGTGATGGAGCTCGACGCGTCGGCATGGGCGTCGCATCGTCTTCGCGGCCGCAGCGGCGTAGACCGCAAGTGCCATCGAGCCGCGAGCATCATCTGTGGTGAGGATGTGTCTGCCGGTCTTGTAGTCGACGACGACAAGCTCGTCGCCCCGGCGGTCGAGCCGGTCGATCCGGCCGGACAGCGCCAAACGCGGCGTCTTCATGGCGACGGTGCGCTCCACACCGACTGGCTCGTCATCGGGATCCAAGGTCGCGACGTAGCCCTCGACCATGACCGCGGCCCGCTCCCGCCAGGTATCGGACTGCTCGTCGTCGCGGAAGCCGAGCGATACCCAACGCTCGTCCAGAAGGCGGCGCGCGGCCTCTGGCGTGCGACCTTCGAGCGGCAGCAGCCACCATGCCGCGAGTGCCCCGTGGACTGCCGCGCCCATTGAGTTGTGCGCCCACGGTGACCCTTTGGATGGAGTCGGCCGATCGACGTAGCCGAAGCGATAGCGCCGCGGACAGCCGAGCCAGGCATCGAGGCGCGACGGCGTGGCCGAGAACAGTCGCGGTGGCACCGTGACGTCGAGTTCCCCCTGGCCCGAGCTCACGGGTTCAGTCTGTCCAGAAACTCTCGAAGGCGGCTGCGACTGCGTCGGGCTGATCGACCGCGGGGGAGTGGCCGGCGCCGGGGATTGCGACATATGGCGCACCTAGGCGGATTGCCATCTGTTGCTGCTCGGCGGGTGACCAGGCGTCGTCGTTCTCACCGCAGGCGACCAGGATCGCAACGCCTGCTGCCGCAAGCTCTTCGGTGCGATCAACGGCGTGGGCGAGCTCCTCTCCCATGCCGAGCAGGGCGGCGGCAGGCGAGGCCAGGAACCGCCGCTCGATGAAGGACTGGACCTCGGGCGGCTGCATCGCCGCCGCTGCCGCGTTCAAGGCCACGGTGGCCTCCCACACCTGCGGCACCCCACCGTCGAGCAGCATCGGGCGCATCGCCTCGACGAGCGCGGCGCGATGTCCGCCGAGCGCGCCGGGGCCTGAGCCGAGCAGAGTGAGCGACCGTACGGGTGCGCCCGACAGCACCGCGGCCCGGCAGACCTGGCCGCCGAAGGAGTGCCCGACCAGGTGCACCGGAGCGGGCGCCGAGGCGAGGAGGGCGGCGACGTCGGCGCCGAGCGCGTCCGTCGTGTAGGCGGTGATGTCCTCGGGCCCACCCGACTCGTACTGTCCGCGCAGGTCGATCGCGGTTGCCGGATGGCCGTTGTGGGCCAGGATCGGCAGCAGGTGCCAGAAGTCCTCCTTGCTGCCCGTGTAGCCGGGAACGAGCAGGACCTCGCGGCGGCGTTCGACGCCGGGCGCGGGCGTGGCTACCAGGGCGGCGAGCTCACCGGAGGCTGCGGGCAGGCGAGCGGCGGACACCAGCGGATCCGGCTGCAGATGCTTGGGCACGCTCACGCGCGGCAGGGTACCGGTAGCCTTGAAGCCGTTGTCGAAGGTGCGCCGACCCCGAGTGACTGGCAGGGGAAGCTGTGACGAACTGCCGCACGTACGCCGTCGCCAACCAGAAGGGCGGCGTCGCGAAGACGACGACCGTCGCATCCGTCGCGTCGGCGCTTTCGGAGCTCGGAAAGCGGGTCCTCGTCGTCGATCTCGACCCGCAGGCCTGTCTCACGTTCTCGCTCGGCCTCGATCCGGAGGCGCTCGAGCTCTCCGTGCACGATGTGCTGCTCGGACGCGTGGCTGCGCGGATGGTGGTCCAGCACACCGCCGAGGGCCCGGACCTGCTGCCCGCGACGATCGATCTGGCCGGCTGCGAGGCGCAGCTGCTCACCCGCACCGGACGCGAGCACGTGTTGCGGATGGCGCTCGACGACATCAGGTCGGGATACGACATCGTGCTGATCGACTGCGCCCCCACGCTCGGCGTACTCACCATCAACGCGTTGACGTCCGCCGATGAGGTGATCATTCCGTTGCAGTGCGAGACGCTGTCCCATCGCGGCGTCGGTCAGCTGCTCGACACCGTGCTCGACGTGCAACGCCTCACCAACCCGGGGTTGTCGGTGATGGGCGTGCTGCCCACGATGTTCGACGGCCGCACGGTGCACGCCCGAGCGGTGCTTGCCGACATCGCGTCGCGTTACGGCGTCGCCGTCATCGATCCGCCGATCCCGCGGTCGGTTCGCTTCGCCGAGGCGCCGGCGGCGGGGAAGACCATCATGCGGGCGGGCCGGCGTTCGCCGGGTGCCGTCGCCTACCGCGCTGTCGCGCGACGGCTGGCAGGTCTGCCGCCCGAGGAGACGATCGAGCTGCCCGACGTCACGCCAGTTGAGTACGCCGACGCCGGAGTGCCGGGAGGCGAGGCGACGTGACGAGCTTTGACCGGGTCCGGCCGCGGACCGTCGCCACCCCGCCGAGCGTCCCGTCGGCGGCCGTCGATGCCGAAGGCAAGCGTGCGCTGTTCTCCTCCGCTTCCGACGTCGCCCATCCGGCTGTGGGCTCGGCGCTTGTCGAGTGCTCGCGCTGCGAGGTGCGTACCGTGCTGGGGCCGCTGCGCGCGATGCGGGCCGCGCTCCCGTCGCTGCACCTGATGCTGCGGGTCGGTCACGGCGACGATGTGGTCTCCGTCGGCGTCGGCCATCGCGAGTACCCGACGTACATGCGCTGCCCTGCCTGCAATCGACCCAGCTGGGTCCGCTTCACCTGGCAGCTATAGGACTTCGAGCAGCTCGTCGATCGGGATGTCTCCCGCGACCATGTCGGTGACTCCCGAGACCTCGCCGCACTCGACGCAACGCACCGCGACGACCAGCCAGCGAGCTTTGTCGTCGGTCGTGTGGATCCCGTAGACGACCTCGGCGATCGACTGGCTGCACGCCGGGCACAGCCAGACGCCGGGAAAGGTCCAGTGCTCGGCCGAGTCGAGCAGATCGGTGATGTGGCCCCCCGACAGGCAACGCAGACGGGCGACGCCCGCCTCGGCGTCACCCTCGACGTAGAACCAGAGCGCGGGCTCCTCGCCATGAGTGGGGTGCGAACATGCCGCCACCTTGGTGTAGGTCACCGGCGGGCAGCCCGGTAGCCGTCTCACCCACTCGACCACGTCGTCGACGTGCTCGGAGATGAGTCGCGGGCCGACCGATCGCAGGGCCACGACGGTCCCCTCTCACGTTGCAGTAGTGCCGAGCATCAGGACACTACGACGCCGCGCTCGATCCTTCACCTGCGGGCTTTGCGCCGCCACGGGAACGACGCCGACGCCGTCGCGGTCCGGCGGGCACTCCATTGGCATCGATGGGCGCGGCCGGCTCGTGCGATCCGGCGACCGAGCCGCCCGCAGCCTCGCCCGTGCCCGACACGCCGCTGCGGGTCCGCTGTCGCTGGCGCGGTGCCCCACCGCTCGTATCGCTTCGCGATGCGCCACCACCAGCGCTTCGTCCCGAGCCACCGGAGCTGCGCCCCGTGCCATTGGAGCTGCGTCCCGAGCCGTTGGAGCTGCGGCCCGAGCCATTTGAGCTTCGCTCACCGCGTGCGCCGGAGGAGCCGGGCCGATCACCAGCCCGCTTTGCTGGTGGACGTCGTTGGCCGGTCTCACCGAGGTCCTCGATCTCCTCGGCATCGAGCCCGGCACGGGTGCGCTCCGCGGCAGCGAGCCGCCCCTTCGCCTCACGGGGGATGTCGAGCTCGGCATAAAGCGTGTCGGAGTTCGAGTACGTCTCCTCGGGCTCCGGAAACGGCAGGTCGAGGGCCTTGTTGATCATTCCCCAGCGGTAGCCGTCCTCCCAGTCGACGAACGTGATCGCCGTACCGGTCTCGCCCGCCCGGCCGGTGCGGCCGATCCGGTGGACGTAGGTCTTCTCGTCGTCCGGGCACTCGTAGTTGACGACATGGGTGACGCCGGCGATGTCGATCCCGCGGGCCGCGACGTCGGTCGCGACGAGGATGTCGACCTTGCCGTTGCGGAACGCCCGGAGTGCCTGTTCGCGGGCGCCCTGGCCGAGGTCGCCGTGGACCGCCGCGGACGCGAAGCCGCGTTCCGCGAGGTCCGCGGCGATGCGGTCGGCCGAGCGCTTGGTACGGGTGAAGACCATCGCGAGGCCGCGATCCCTCGCCTGCATGACCCGGGCGAGGACCTCGGGCTTGTCGAGATGGTGGGCGCGGAAGACGAACTGGCTCGTCAGCGGCACCATCGAGCTCTCGTCGGGTGACTCCGCCCGGACGTGAGTGGGCTGACGCAGGTAGCGACGTGAAAGCGCCACGACCGGGCCCGGCATCGTTGCTGAGAACAGCATGGTCTGGCGGGCCGCGGGCAGCTGCGACACGATCCGCTCGACGTCCGGCAGGAAGCCCAGGTCGAGCATCTCGTCGGCCTCGTCGAGGACGAGCACCTTGACCTCGGAGAGGTCGAGCACGCGCTGGTTCGCGAGGTCGAGCAGGCGGCCCGGGGTACCGACGACGATGTCGACCCCCTTCTTCAGTGCCTCGAGCTGCGGCTCGTAGGAGCGGCCGCCGTAGATGACGAGGACACGGGTACCCCGTCCGCCTCCGGCGAGGTCGACGTCACGCGCGACCTGGCTGGCCAGCTCACGGGTCGGGACCACGACGAGTGCCTGCGGCTTGCCGCTGGGAGCCCCGGGCGTCACGCGGTGCAGGATCGGAATGGTGAAGGCGAGCGTCTTGCCGGTGCCGGTGCGAGCCTGACCGATCAGGTCACTGCCCTTGATGGCCAGCGGGATGGCAAGCGCTTGGATCGGAAACGGTTCGGTGATGCCTTTGGCGGCGAGGGTCTCGACGATGTCGTCGGCCGTGCCTAGTTCTGCGAAGGTCTTCATACGGCGGTGTTCATGAGTAGAGCGGACTCCTGCGTTCGTGCGGAGTCCGTCTAACTCGCTGGTGGGCCCGCGCCCGCGATCGTCGCGGGGGGCCGACACACCACGGCGCTCCGCGGGATTCGGATCTTGCACTGGCAAGTGTAGTCGTGCGAGGCCACGCGTGCCTTGCTGCGCCACTAGGGTCATTTCCCATGGCCGAGTGGACCGACCCGATGAGCGAGGACGACCGCCGGCAGGCGGTCGTCGACCTGCTCGCGGTCCTGGCCCTCGCCGAGCTGACGGCTTTCGAACGGCTGGCCGCGGACGCGTCACTGGCTCCGACGCTCGCTGACAAGGCGGCCCTCGGCGCGATGGCGGTCGCGGAGTTCGGGCACTACCAGGTGCTGCACGACCGGCTCGCGACGCTCGGTGTCGATTCGACGGTCGCGATGTCGCCGTTCGTCGAGCCGCTCAACGCCTTCCACGATTCGACCGCGCCCGCCAACTGGCTGGAGAGCCTGGTCAAGGCGTACGTCGGGGACGGCTTTGCGGCGGACTTCTACCGCGAGGTGGCCGAGCTGATGGACGACGCTACGCAGTCGCTCGTCGGCGACGTGCTCGACGACACCGGCCACGCGGAGTTCGCGGTCGCCCACGTGCGTTCGGCGATCGAGGCCGATCCCGCGGTCGCCGGCCGGCTCGCGCTGTGGGCGCGCCGGTTGATCGGGGAGGCGCTCGTCCAGGCGCAGCGAGTCGCGGTCGAGCGGGACGCGATGGCGCGTCTGCTGGTCGGCGGCGAAGGGGGACTGACCGAGGTTGCGCAGCTGTTCGAGCGGCTCACGAAGCGTCACGGCGAACGCATGGAGTCCCTGGGCCTCCGGGCCTAACGCCGCAGCCTCCTGCCTAGCAAAGCTCCTTTGCTAGGCAGTTTCTCCAGGTACAGGAGCTTTACGTGGCCAAACAGCCAGGTAACGGAACTTTGCTTGGCTAGAGGGCGCCGAAGCCGACCTTGCGGGAGTCGGAGTCCGCGATCTCGACGTACGCCAGCTTGTCCATCGCGACGATGACGCGGCGACCCTTCTCATCGACGAGCGTGAGCACCGGGTCCTCGCCGCGCAGTGCCTTCT
>DATAUF010000133.1:0-18782 GCA_036268405.1 Mycobacteriales bacterium | reverse complement strand
AACCTGACCCTGCTGGCGGCAGCACTCGCGGTCATGTTGTGGCTTTCCCCGTTGCTGACCGTGATCATGGTGGTCATCGTGCCGCTGTTCACCTGGGTCGCGGCGAAGTTCCGGACCAAGATGTTCCCCGCCAGCTACACCGACGCGCTCTACAAGGCCTCGGTCGCCGGCATCGTCGAGGAAGCGGTCACGGGCGTTCGGGTGGTGAAGGCGTTCGGCCAGGAGGCCCAGGAGCAGGAGGCGCTCAGCGCCGAGTCGAAGGTGCTCTTCCAGTCCCGGATCCGCACGGCCAGGATCACAGCGGCCTTCTCAGGATCCTTGGATTCCTTCCCCGGCCTGGCACAGATCGGCATGCTGGCACTGGGCGGCTGGCTGGTCATGCAGCACCACATCACGCTGGGTGTCTTCCTGGCGTTCTCCAGCTATGTGCTGCAGCTGGTGACCCCGGTGCAGTTTCTGTCGAGCGTTCTGACGACCAGCCAGCAGGCTCGCGCCGGCGCGGAGCGGCTCCTGGACCTGCTCGCGGCGACCTCCGCGGTGCAGGACAAGCCGGACGCCGTTACGGTCGGTCAGCAGGTCGGGCCGATCGAGCTGGAGCATGTCGACTTCTCCTACGACGGGGTCGAGCCGGTCCTGACGGATGTGTCGCTGCGCATCGAGCCCGGCGAGAGCGTCGCCATCGTGGGCGCCTCGGGCTCGGGCAAGTCGACCTTCGCCCTGCTGCTCGCACGGTTCTACAACCCCACCTCGGGTGTGGTGCGCGTCGACGGGCGTGACGTACGTGACTACACGATGGAGTCTGTGCGTGATGCGGTTGGGCTGGTCTTCGAGGAGGGCTTCTTGTTCTCCACGACCATCCGGGACAACATAGCCTTCGGCAAGCCCGATGCGACCGATAACGAGGTCGAGCACGCGGCCGTCGCCGCGCACGCCCACGGGTTCATCTCGGGTCTGCCGGACGGCTACAACACGGTGGTCGGCGAACGCGGCTTCACCCTGTCCGGCGGGCAGCGGCAGCGCATCGCGCTGGCCCGGGCAGCGCTGGCCAACCCGCGGGTGCTGGTGCTGGACGATGCCACCTCGGCGATCGATACGCGCACCGAGCACGCGATCCATCACTCCTTCGAGGAGGTCTTGGCTGATCGTACGACGATCCTGATCGCCAAGCGGTACTCGACGCTGCAGCTGGCTGACCGGGTGATCGTGCTCGACCAGGGCCACATCGTGGACCAGGGCACGGTGCCGGAGCTGCAGGAGCGCTCGGAGCTGTTCCGCGAGCTGCTCACCGGCCCCGAGGCCGACGACATCGCACCGGCGGCACCCGTCGACCACATCGACCCGGCCGCCTGGCCCGCCGAAGCCGATCGGGTCGGTGCGCTGAAGGTGAGCTCCTTCTCAGCGGATGCCGTCGCCCGCAGTGGCGTTGGCGGCTACGGCGGCCACCTGAGCGACGCCGGACGGCTGGGCAGCCTCGCGACCGCTTCGGGCGATCTGCTGGCCGCAGTTGAGGCGCTGCCGCCGCTTGACGGCGATCCGCAGGTCGACATCGAGCAGCAAGCCGCACCGCACGACGACTTTTCGATTTGGGCGGTCTTCCGCCCGTTCCGGCGGCCGCTGCTGTTCGGCTTCGGGCTGGTCGTTTTCGGTGCCCTCACCGGTCTTGCAGGACCTGCGCTGATCAGCCTGGGTCTCAACCACGGCGTGGCGCGCCGCGTGCCGTTGTTCCTCTACGGCGTAGTCGTGACCATGACGATCCTCCAAGTGATCATTTGGATCAACCTGCGGTTCATGACCTACTACACCCAGCGCACCGCCGAGCGGATGCTGTTCGGCCTGCGGGTGCGCACCTTCGCACACCTGCAGCGCCTCTCGCTGAACTACTACGAGCAGTTCCAGGCCGGCAAGATCATGACCCGCATGACCTCCGACGTGGAGTCCTTTGCGCAGCTGCTCCAGCAGGGCCTCGTGACCGCCCTGGTCAGCCTGATTACTTGCGCCGGCATCGGGATTGTCCTCGCGGTCTTCAACCCGGGTCTGGCCTTGGCCGTATCGGTCGTCCTGATCCCGCTGGTGATTACGGGTGTGGTGTTCAGCCGGGCCTCGACCCGCTCCTACCTGATCGCGCGGGATCGGATCTCGATCCTGTACGCCGACATGCAGGAGAGCATGTCAGGCATCCTGGTCAGCCAGGCGTACAACCAGCAGCCAGCCAACGAGGCCCGCTTCGCCCGGTTGGCGCAGTCCTACTGCTCGGCCCGCGAGCGCTCAATGGAGTTGCAGGCGCGGTTCTTCCCCTTCATCGATCTGCTCAGCGTCCTGGCCAAGGCAATAACACTGGCTGTGGGGTCCAGCCGGTTCCACAGCGGTGCCCTGAGCGACGGTGTGCTGGTTGCGTTCCTGCTCTACCTGGACCAGTTCTTCGCGCCCATGCGGCAGCTCTCGACGGTGTTCGACCAGTGGATGCAGGCCAAGGTCGCCGCGACCCAGCTGCGTGAGCTGCTGCAGACGCCGTCGGCCACCCCGCAGGCCGGGCATCCGATCACTCCGTCGCGGTTGCGTGGGGAGATCGGCCTGGACCACGTCACCTTCGCCTACGAGTCCACCGGCCTGGTCGCGATGGACGACGTCAGCCTGACCATCCCGCCCGGGCAGGTAGCCGCGCTGGTCGGTACGACGGGTGCGGGCAAGTCCACCCTGATGAAGCTGGTCGCCCGCTTCTACGACGCCACGTCCGGCACGGTGGCCGTCGACGGCACCCCAATTCGCGACCTGGATCTGCCGGCCTACCGCCACCAGCTCGGGTTCGTGCCCCAAGAGCCGTTCCTGTTCTCCGGGACCATCCGCTCCAACATCGCCTACGGCCGCCCCCAAGCCTCCGATCTCGAGGTCGAGAGGGCGGCCCGCGAGGTCGGTGCACACGCGTTCATCGCCACCCTGTCCCAGGGCTACCACACCCCGGTCAGCGAGCAAGGCAAGTCCCTCTCCGCCGGGGAACGCCAGCTGCTCAGCCTCGCCCGAGCGCTCCTGGTCGACCCGGCCATCCTGCTGCTCGACGAGGCCACCGCCAACCTCGACCTGGCCACCGAAGCACGCGTCCAGCGCGCCATGGGCCTGGTCGCCAGCGGCCGTACGACCATCCTGATCGCCCACCGCCTCCACACCGCCCAAGCCGCCCACCGCATCCTCGTGGTCGACAACGGCGCCATCGTCGAAGACGGCTCCCACGCCGAGCTGATGGCACTCGACGGCCGCTACGCCGCCCTCTGGGCAGCCGGTGCCGCAGAACCCGCTGCTCCCTAGCGAGGAGCTGGCCGGGGTGAAGTGGAGCTGGACGCGGGGGCGGGCCAGCAGCCACTTCTGCACCGGGGGCGTCTTGTGGGCGGAGAGGTTGTCGCAGATCACGTGGATGGCCAGGCCGGGCTCGACCTACGACGGGACGCTCCTGAGGAACCTCGCCCCGATCGGCGGTCGGATCGTCATGAGCGCGCAATACGGAAGTCATAGCCCAGGCAGAGAATGATTTTTGTTCTGATCCTTTTTTGAGTCTTCACTGGCGAGGTGCGAGCAATGCGGATCTACCCCCCGGTCATGCCGGAGGAAGCGCAGGACTGGCTGGCCGTTCAGGCGGCGGCGGCATGGGGCGAAGAGGCTGCGGCGGGCCTGGCTGGCGATATCGCGGCCATGGCTGAGGCAATGTCGATCGTCAGCTCCGTACAGCTGCCCCACGACCTCGAGCCGCTCTTTCCATGAGATAGCCCTCGTGGCGGGCCCGTCCGCAGCGCCGTGTCGGGTCAGGGGTTCGCCGGGTAGGCGACGTCCGGAGTGCGGAGGCGGCCCATCACGGACTCACACCACGCGCCGGCCTTGAGGATGGCGTCCTCTTTCAGCCGCGGTGCCGCGAGCTGGGCTCCCATCGGCAGGCCGTTGGGGGACAACCCGATGTTGAACGTCAAGGAAGGGATGCCGACGACGGACCACGGGCTGTTCATGCGGTTGTCGCCACCCCCATGGCCGAGCGGTGGTTCCTCGACCGCCGCCGGGGTGAGCAGGAAGTCGACCTGGTCGAACAACGGCATCACACTGTCGAACAGCCAGCGGCGTACCCGCTGCGCCTGCAGGTAGTACATCGCCGGGATCAGGTCCGCGAGGACGGGAGTGACGTCCACGCCCTTGGTGGTCAGGTCGCCGGTGTGCCTGCCATGGTAGGTCGACTGCTCCGGGCCCATGACCAGCTTGAACACCGGCCAGACGGCGTCCCAGCCCGCAGGCAGCATGATGTCGATGATCTCGGCCCCCGCGTCCCGCAGCTTGGCGACCGCGACGTCCATCTGGTCGAGCATTACCTGCTGGCACAGGTCGGGGAAGTAGTTCATGATCCGCCCGATCTTCGGCGGCGTGGTGGGCACCTCGGCCGAGACGAGCTCGAGTGGCTCGGTGCGGCCGGTCTCGTCGAGCGGATCGGGGCCGGCGATGCAGTTGTAGATCAGCGCGATGTCGGCCATGGTCTGGCCGATCACGGTCGGGTGATCCAGCACCCAGCTGTAGACGTACATGCCCTTGCCGCTGATCCGGCCGAACGTCGGCTTCATCGAGGCGACGCCGCAGAACGACGGCGGGCGGATGCCCGACCCGCCGGTCGACTCGCCGATCGCCGCCGGCACCATCCGCGCGCCCACCGAGGCGGCGGAACCCGAGCTGGAGCCTCCTGGCGTGTGGGCAAGGTTCCACGGGTTGCACGTCGGCGGGTTGCCGTGGCGGTCCGGCATGTACGTCGTCCCGACAATGATGCCGCCGGCCTCGCGCAGTCGGGCGACCAAGGTAGCGTCCTCCTCGGGCACAAAGTCGACACCCCACGATGCGCTGACCGTGCAGGGCATGCCCTTGACGAAGAACTGGTCCTTGATGCCGAACGGGATGCCGTGCAGCGGCCCCCGGAACTTGCCGGCCTTGGCCTCCTCGTCGAGCTGCTTCGCCTCGGCGACCCAGCCCTGCCGGTCGAGGTGGGCGAATGCCTTGATATGCGGCTCGAGCTCCTCGGTGCGCTCCATGAAGGCCATGTTGTAGTCGAGCACCGAGAGCTCGCCGGCCGCGATTTTTGCCGACGCCTCGGTCACGGTTAGGTTGTAGAGCGCCGTGGGCGCATGGACGGTGGCGGTCATCAGCTCAGCGACCCGGCGAGGGAGTAGTCCGCGGTGATCGCGGAGTACTGGTCGGTACGACGATTGGTCGCCAGGTCCACGCGGGCCCGCGCCTGCGCGGCCGCTGCGAAATCGATCTCCGCGAACGGCGCCACCGTGGTGATGTGATGCCGTCTGGTTTCGGCCTTGTCACTCGATGCGGGCCGAGCTGGGCGGCGGCGACCTTCCGAATGGTCATGTCTTGTCCTCGGTTTCGTGGATCAACGGGTCGGCTATCCGACGCGGCGACCTGGCTGGTGCTTTAGGTGTTCGGTGGCGTCGTCGCCGGACCCGAGGGAGCGTCGGCGCTCTTGCGCGATCAGCTCACGAACCTTAAGTGAGACTGTAACTGATTGGAGATCGCTGTCAAGACTGAGTCGACCGCAGTCTCCCGATCCGGAGGGCCGTTCACCTGTTGGGTCCGCTCACGTCATCGGCGTAACGCAATGTTTACGGCACCTCCGTTCCGCCTAGGCCGTAGGTCCCTTTCACTCGGACTTCAGTGTGGCTGCAACAGCGGCCGCGCGCTGGCCCCCGCGTCGACGGCGCCACGAACGGTCGTCGCCCCGTCTTCCGGTGCCTGCCATGGGACTGGTACCGCCGGCCCGATGTGGTGTCGGCGCCGAGGTTTCGCGTGTGAGCAGCCCGCTGCACGACGCCGCGACATGCTAGCGTTTGCCGGACATACGATTTCAGTCTCACCACACATGGATGAAGTCATGACGTCAAGTGCTCGAAGCGCCGATCTCGCCGACGTCGGGCCCCAGGCGCTGGGAGCGGCGATCCGCGGCCTCCGGGAGGAGCGTGGGATCCGCCTGGCCGACCTGGCCGAGCAGACCGCGCTGTCCGTCTCCTTCCTCAGCCAGCTCGAGCGTGGCCTGACCAATCCGAGCCTGCCGTCCCTCGTGAGGATCTCCGCCGCACTGGGCACGAGCGCGCACGTGCTGCTGGCGAGTCTCAGCCCTCTCTCGGAGATGCCGGCCGATTCGGTTTCTCCGGTGTTCCAGGGTGGCGAGGACGGCGCCTACATCGACAACGTCGCTGGCTACGCGCGCTCGTTGGTCCAAGGCCGTCGGGCGATCCAGCCCATGGAGGTGGTCGGGGCGGCGACGATCATGCGCAACTGGGCCGTTCACGACGCCGACGAGTTCATGTACCTCTGCGACGGCGAAGCGGAGGTCGAACTGGAAGGTCGCGGCCTGTTCCGATTGACCCGTGGTGCCACGGTCTACTGCGACGCCGGGGTGCGTCATCGCTGGCGGCAGCTGGGCGCCGAGACGGTCCGGATGCTGCTGGTGCTCGCGTCGTCACAGCAACCAAGGCCGTTGGACGTGCAGCTCGGCCCACGGGTGAAGGCTTAGTACGTCGCGAAGATTCGTCGGATCTCCGCCGGGTCCGATGTGCTGCTCAGTGCGAGCATCAGCAGGATGCGGGCCTTCTGCGGGGTGAGGTTGTCGGCTGGGATGCTGCCCTTGGGACGGCCGCCCTCGGCCTCGACCACCCGGCCGCTGCCGACACGCGTGGAGATTATCACCTGCACGTCGGCGTCGGCTGCGCGGTTGAACGCCTCCCGCTCGCCGTCGGTCGCCCCGCCGGGTGCGAAACCGGCGGAGATGATGCCCTTCGCGCCCGCGGCGACAAAGGCATCGATGGCGGCGCCGTCGTCGCCCGCATAGGAGTAGGAGATGTCGACGCGCGGAAGCTTGTCGCCCGTCTTGACGGTGAACTCCGTCTCCGGCGCCCGCTTGCGCACCGGCTGCCGGTAGAAGCTGATCTGGTCGGCGTCGGCGTGGCCGAGCACCCCGAAGTCGCGGGTGCGGAAGGTCTGCATCCGCAGGGTCGAGGTCTTCGCGACCTCACGGGCCGAGTGGATCTCGTCGTTGAGCAGCACCATCACGCCCATGCCGCGAGAGCTGGGGTCGGCAGCGACGCGCAGTGCGTTGACGAGGTTGATCGCCCCGTCCGTGGAGATCCCGCTGATCGGCCGCTGGGACCCGACCACCACGACGGGCACATCGACGTGGAGCGTCAGGTTGAGGAAGTACGCCGTCTCCTCCAACGACGCGGTCCCGTGGGTGACCACCACGCCGGCGGGCTGATGCTCCTTGACGGCGTCGGTGATGACGTCAACGAGCTCGACCCACGTCTCCGGGCCAATCGAGGGCGAGCCGACATTCTTGTAGGGGATGGGCACCGGCTGCGTCACCAGCGCCGTCTCGGTGACCTTGGCCAGTAGCTCGATGACGTCGTACTTCGCCTTGTTCTCGCCATAGCGGACGATGTCGAGCGAGTTCTTGCCCACCGAGTGGATCGTCCCACCCGTCCCGACGACCACGACCTTCGATAGTTCGGTGCTCTGCTCGACTAGCTCGAGGGCTGTCGCTGCGCTGTTCATGGTGGCTCCTCACGTGTCGTTTCGTTTGGCGTCAACCGAGGAGGATTCACCAGTGCTGTAACGGGCATCGCCTGCCGTGGTGAAAACCTGGTTGCGCCGCCAGGCAAAGGGACCCACCCCCGCGCCAACCGAGGTGGGAGTGAGTGGTCAGGAGTCGGTGCTGGCCGCGTAGAAGAAGCTGCGGTCGCCGCGATGGCGGGTGAAGCCGAACTCGATGGGCAGACCTTCCGCGGTCTCGAGGACCCGCTCGTTCACGAGGATGGCCGCCCCTGGCTCGATCTCGAGGAGATCTGCGACCGCCGCGTCCACAGTCGTGGCCTCGATTACGAACCGTCGGAAGAACAGCGACGTGGTGAGGAGTTCGCGCAGGACGTCCGGCGGGAAGCGCGTGACGGAATCGTGGTTCATGCCTGGCACGCGCGACACTGGAATCCAGCTCGAGCGGAGCCGGTGCGGTGTCCCGTCGATGCGGATGAGGGCCTCCGTGAAGAGGACGTCCTCGCCAACGGGCATCTCCAGTGCTTCCGCCACCGCGACGGGTGCGGCGAGACGCTCGTGGGTGATCGTCTCGGCCTGCATCCGCGCTCCGCCGATCTCGTCGGCATCCATCGTGTCGGCGTCCACGATATGGATCGCTGCGGCGGCTTGGTGCATCCGGATGGCTGTCCGGTCGACCCGGCGGAGCGTTCCGACGCCAGGGAGTCGCCGGAGCACGCCCTGGTCGCTCAGCAGGCGCAGCGCCTCGCGCGTCGCGCCGCGGCTGGCGTTGTACCGACGCAGCAGGTCCCACTCGTAGGGCAACTGCTCGTTGAGTCGGCCTGCATGGAGGTCCGATCGGATCAGGTCCGCGATGCGGCGCGCGACGTCGGCACGTCGGTAGGGTGCGTCAGGCGGCAGATCGCGGGCAGCTGACGGCGCGGCTCTCCTCGTCGTCGAGCCCCGTAGGCGTTCCTCGGCGGTAACAGGTTTCACTTACGACCCATTTCTATCGCACGCCCGCACCGGCGGTTAAGTGTTACTGAACTCCATTGAAGGGAGACGTCGTTTCGGGGTGACTCGCCGTGCGTAAACATCGGATTGCGCGTCCCCTGAGCTCCCGCAGCATGCCTTGACACCGGTGCGGCGAGCACTACAGTTTCAGTGACAGTGAATTTCAGTGACAGTGAAGTGACGAGACTACCCGGTTCGGACCCCGGTTCGCGTCCGCGGCAACGAGGCCCCGACATTTCCGGAGGCAGTGTGCCGCTGTCTCGCTGCTTATCAGAGAGCAGCGCTTGCGAGAGCCACACGGACCTCGCCACTGTCCGTTCGTTTCCCTTTGCCACTGCCACGCGCCCGAAGGAAGGAAGTGCCAACAATGAGCTCAGTCAAGGTCGCAGCTGCGCAACTTGGACCGGCCTCGCCGGACAAGGCCGAGACCATCAGCCGGATCGTGGCTCTTATCGACGAGGCAGGCAGCAAGGGTGTCCAGTTCGTCGTCTTCCCGGAGCTCGCCCTGTCGCCGTACTTCGCGACCAAGGTTCGCGATGACGGCGCGTCGTTCGCTGAGACCTCGTTCCCGTCGAAGGAGACCGCCCCGATCATCGACGCGATCCGGCGGAACAACATCACGACCGTGATCCCGTTTGCCGAGATGACCCCGGAGGGTCTGTACAACTCCGCCGCCCTGCTGGACGGCGCCGGGCAGGAGCTGGGGCGATACCGCAAGATGCACATCCCCGGGACGGTCGAGCCCGTCCCCGAGAAGCCCCGTCAGGGCTTGGAGAAGCGTTACTTCCGTCAAGGCAACCTCGGCTTCCCGGCGTACCTCTCGCCGGTTGGAGAGATCGGCATGGCGATCTGCTACGACCGGCGCTTCCCCGAGACGTTCCGGTGCCTGGGGCTCTCCGGCTCGGAGATCTACGCTGTCGTCTTCAACACGGGGTACGACGACACGCTCCCCGATGGCAGGGAGCGGTCGATCGAGGCGCATGAGCTGGCCGTGCGCTCGGCGGCGCTCTACAACGGCATCCCGGCCGTCGCGGCCGGTAAGGCCGGCCTTGAGGACGGAAATCCCTTCATTGGCGCGAGCAGCGTCATCTCCCACACCGGCGAGGTCCTGGCCCGGGCTGCTTCCGAGGGTGACGAGCTGGTCGTTGCCGACCTGGACCTGGACGCCGCAGCCGAGGCCCGCGCGCGCCTGGACCACAAGGTGAACCGTCGACCGGACCAGTACGACGCCATCGCGAAGGAGTACGCGCTCGTCGCCGGGTGACGGTCCGCACTTATTGAGAGCTCACTCTCGGGTCTTGACGTGCTGGATGGCGCGCCACCGCTGGGACATCAGCGCGAGCTCACGTTCTCTTGTCCGCTCCGCGCGCCTGCCCGTGCCAGCCCGGATGGGCGTTAAGTCGCGAAGCCGGGTTCACCCTTGCCGAGAAAACCTCAGTGAGCTCTTCTCGGATAACGACTGAGTGTGGCCAATCGGCCGCGAACGATATCTGAAGAGTTATTAGGTGACCGTCTCGGAATTTCTTGGCGACCCGGAATGTCCTATCCCGCTATGGCTCCGGCATGGCGGGATAGGTCGCGCAACACGATGTTTACGCTGCTCCGGATTGTAGCGAAACGTGAGGTGCGTTAACTGAGACTGCAATGGCGCTTGGAACCGCGGCGTCTCGGTCCACGGTGTTGCGCACAAGCCGAAAAGCCGGCCCACCAGTCCGGCGAGCCGGACCCGTATTCCAGCGCCTAAGGAAAGGAGCCACGTGTTGGACTACAACGAAGAGGTCGCGAAGGTCGAGCACCTGCGCGACAACCCCAAGATCGGGCTGGGTGGGAAGCCGGCCGTGATCGTCGTCGACTTCCAGCTCGCCTTCACCACGCATGGGCGATCCGACACCGAGTCGACGTTGCGGGCGACCGCGAAGCTTCTCGAGAAGGCGCGTGCCGTGGGCGTGCCGGTGGTCTACCTCGCGGTCGCCTACGACACCATGGACGACGTCCCCCTGGCCTGGCGGCGCGAGGGCGGGATCTTCTCGCGCTGTCAGCGGGGCCGTGCCACCGAGGCGATCAACCCGATTGTCGCGATAGAGCCCACCGACCTGCTGGTCGAGAAGCGCCACGCCTCCGGCTTCTACGACACCGACCTGGACGAGAAGCTCAAGGTGCTCGGGGTTGACACGCTCCTCATGTGTGGCACGTCGACCAGCGGTTGTGTGCGTAGCACGGCCGTCGACGGTGCAGCCCGGTCGTACCGCGTGATGATCGTCGACGAGTGTTGCGACGATTGGCGGCCCGTGTCCACGGCGGCCGCGCTGTACGACCTCGCTGACCGGTACGCCGACGTCGTCCGCCTCGAGCAGATGCTCAAGTACCTCGACAAGGTCGGCGCACCGGCCACGGCAGGGGTGTGAACGACGACCAGCTCCTGTCCCCGCCGCGCATCATGTGCATCCTCTCCTCGCGCAGCAAACTCGTAACGCAGCAGTTACCGAAGAAGAGAGATGTGCGGAGAGCATTGCCTTTACTGCGACCACCGATGCCCGCAGCGGAGACCGGTGCTCGTAGCGGAGATGGATTCAGGATTCGTCCGCGCCAAGCGTGAGTTTCCTGAGCTCGGGCGTAGGCGATCTGGTGGTCGGCCCACCGGGCCCGTTTCGGCACATCGCCGTGTCACCCGCTCCCAGACCCGTTCGCACGCTCCCCAGAGGAGATGTCTTATGGCGGTTGAAATCTCGGCGCCACCGCCGCACAGTCTTCGCGGCATCGCCGTCCCCAAGGTCGTTAACGTGATCGTTCGCCGGGTACTCGGCGCGATCCTGGTCATCTGGGGTGTCGTGACGCTGACGTTCCTGTTGACCCGCGTCTTCGGAGGCGACCCGGTCAACCTGTTCGCGCCGCCCTCGGCCACGGCGGCCGACCGCGAGCTTATCCGTGAGCGCCTGGGTCTCGCCGACCCGATTCCGGTTCAATACGTCGACTACCTGCGCGACGTGATCCACGGAAACCTCGGTACTTCGTACCTGACGCTCCGACCGGTCACGGCGGACCTCCTGAGCAGGGTTCCGGCGACGGCCGAGCTGGCGACCTATGCCCTGATCTTCGGGGTCACCCTCGGCGTCAGCGTCGGCGTCCTGTCTGCGGTCTTCGAGGGCTCGATCTTCGACCGTGCCACTCGCGTCTTCACCTCTGCGGGACTCGCGCTTCCCCAGTTCTGGGTCGCACTCATGCTGATCGTGATCTTCTTCGACCAGCTGCACGTGCTCCCTGGCCCGACGGGGCGGATGCCCATCGGAATGCAGCCACCACCGACGGTCACGGGCTTCTACCTCATCGACAGCATCATTACCGGACACCTGTCCACCTTCTGGCCCGCTCTGCGTCAGCTCATCCTGCCCGTGCTGGTGCTCGGGTACGGAGTGGCATCGCCGCTTGCCCGGGGTGCCCGAACGTCGATGATCCTGGCGCTGAAGGCCGACTACGTCCGCACCGCCCGCGCCCTCGGACTCTCCCGATCCCGCACCTGGTTCGTCTACGCGTTCCGGAACGCCATCCTGCCGGTCATGACGATGTTCGCCGGCACCGTCGCGTGGGTGTTCTCCGGCACGGTGCTGATCGAGGGGGTCTTCGGCTGGCCCGGGGTCGGGCAGTACGCCCTGAACGCGCTTGAGAACTCCGACTTCCCGGCCATCCAGGGATTCGTGCTCTACGCGTCGATTCTCTACGTGATCATCTACCAGCTGCTTGACATCGCCTACACCTTCGCTGACCCGAGGATCCGGTCATGACCACATCTCTTGATCCAGCAGTCGAAACCGTCGTACCGAAGCCGAGTCGGCTCTCGGGCGGGGCAGCCTCTGTTCTCGCAGCGATCCGAAGCTTCCGCTCGTCGTCAGGGACGCTGCCGATCGGACTGGGCCTCCTGGGGTTCCTGGTGCTGACGTCCCTCGTGTCGCTGATCTGGACGCCGTATCCTCCGACGGCGACCGCCACGGGCCTGTTTAGTAGTGCACCCAGTGCCGCGCACTGGTTTGGCACCGACGCCGTGGGCTCGGACGTCTTCTCGCGCACGATCTCCGCGGGTCGCACCGACGTTTTCTACACCGTCACCGCCGTGGCCATCGCGCTGGTGATCGGCTCGGCCTGGGGTGCGGTCGCCGGCTTCTTCGGGGGCTGGTTCGAGACGGTCACCCTGCGCCTGCTGGAGGTCGTCCAGGCGTTTCCGGCCCTGCTGATGGCACTGCTTGTCATCTCGATCCTCGGCCCAGGCACTTTCAACGTGATCCTGGTCGTCGCCATCATCCCGCTTCCCGATTTCGTCCGGCTCGCGCGTGCTGAGGTGCTGACCAAGAAGACCTGGCAGTTCGCCGAAGCCGCTCGCCTGGTCGGGAACCGTCCACTGGTGGTGCTCTTCAAGCACCTGATGCCGAACAGCTGGCGTCCGCTCCTTGCCTACGCCTCGATCAGTGCGGCGTGGGTGTGCGGAAACATCGCAGCACTCGGCTTCATCGGGGTGGGCATCCAGCCGGATGCCGTCGAGTGGGGCTCCATGATCGCCCGCGGTGAGTCCGACGTCGTCGCCGGCGCGTGGTGGGAGGCCCTCTTCCCTGGCCTCGGAGTCCTGGTGCTTGCCATCGGCTTCCAGCTGGTGGGCGACGGGATCGCAGCGCGCAACCGAGGGGAGCAGCGATGACGGCGAACGAGCCACGCAACCTGCTCAGCGTCCGCGGCTACAGCGGCGGGTTCAAGACGCCCAGTGGCTTCAAGAACGTGCTCGATGACGTCTCTTTCGGCCTGCGCGAGTCGGCGATGACCGCGATCGTCGGGGAGACCGGATCCGGCAAGACGTTGCTGGCGCTGTCGATGATGGGCCTGACCGCCTCCACCTTCGTCAAGACCAAGGGCACGATCGAGTACGCCGGGGACGACATCTCGACCTACGACGACCGGGCCTACCGGCAAATCCGTGGAGGCGAGTTCGCCATGGCCTTCCAGGACGCCCGCGCTGCGTTGAACCCGGTCATCTCGGTCGGCAAGCAGCTCATCGACGCCTGCCGTGCCCACCGGCGCGTCTCGGCGGCGCAGGCTCGGGATATCGCCGAGGAGATGCTGCGCAAGGTCCACGTCCCCGAGCCGGCGCAGCGCATGAGGCAGTTCCCGCACGAGTTCTCCGGCGGCATGGCGCAGCGCGTCCTGCTGGCGCTCGCGCTGATCTGCCAGCCCAAGCTACTCATCCTCGACGAGCCCACGACCGGGCTCGACGTCACCATCCAGGCCGACATCATGGAGCTGATCGTCGACCTGGTCTCCTCCAGCGGCATGACCGCCTGCCTCATTACGCACGACCTCGGCGTAGTCGCAGAGACGTGCGACGACGTGGTGGTCATGTTCCGAGGAAAGGTGCGGGAGACCGGACCGTGCGCCCAGGTCCTTCAGCACCCGGCGGACCACTACACCCAGCAACTGCTGCGATCGAGCCGTTTTGAGGAGTTGTCAGCATGAACAGCCCGAAGTCCCACGGCCCGGCCCTGAACGTGGTCGGTCTGCGCAAGGAGTTCCGCGTCAAGCGGGGCGGACGTGCCCGCACTCTCGTCGCGGTCGACTCCGTCAGCATCGACGTCCACCCGGGCGAGACCGTCGCCCTGGTCGGCGAGAGCGGGTCGGGGAAGTCCACGGTGGCCCGTTGCATCGTTCGCCTGATCGATCCCACGAAGGGTGCGGTGGCCGTCCACGGACGCGACATGGTCCGGATGACGCACCGCGAGCTGTCCCAGGCCTACGGCGACGTCCAGATGGTGTTCCAGGACCCGAACTCGTCTTTGAACCCTCGGATGACGGCCCGCCAGATCCTGACCGAGCCGCTCCGACTGCACACCGACATGAACAAGAGCGCCCGCAACGCCCGGGCCGCCGAGCTTCTCTCGATGGTGGGCCTCGGGAAGGAGCACCTCGACCGGTATCCCGCGGAACTCAGCGGCGGGCAACGTCAGCGCATCGGGATCGCGCGGGCCATCGCCGTCTCGCCGAAGGTGTTGCTTCTCGACGAGCCGACCGCCTCGCTCGACGTCTCGGTCCGTGGGCAGGTTCTTGAGATTCTCCACCAGCTTCAGCAGCAGCAGCAGATGGCCTACCTGTTCATCAGCCACGACCTCGACGTGGTCCGCAGGATCTCCGACCGCGTCATGGTGATGTACCTGGGCGCGATCGTCGAGTCGGGGTCCACGGAGGAGATCTTCTCCCATCCGACTCATCCCTACACCAAGGCGCTGCTCTCCGCGGTGCCGCAGATCGACCCCGATGAGCGCCGTGAGCGATTCCGTCTCGAGGGTGAGATCCCCAGTCCCTTCGACGTAGGGGCCGGTTGCCGCCTTGACAATCGGTGCCCGCTCGTCCAGCCGTCATGCCGGGCCGAGCGCCCTGTGCTGGCCGCCGTCTCGCCGACTCACGAGGTCGCCTGTCCCGTCGTGCTCAATGTCGAGCGAATTGCACAAGCCGTATAGTCGGCTGCTCCCAGGAAGTAATGAGGTTCAGAGGTGACTAATATTGAATTCATACCGAGTCGGCGCCACGTCCTTGCAGGTGGTGCGGGCCTAGGCATGCTTGCCCTGCTCACCGCTTGCGGCGTCCAGGGTAGTAGTAGTGATGGGAGCTCGGGGTCCACAGATCAGCTGATCGTTGCGTGGCCGGTCGACGCCGACTCGCTGGACCCGCAGAACAGCTCGTACTCATTCGAGGACTGGGATCTTTGCTGCAACCTGTACGAGACCCTCGTGTCCCCGAAGTTCGTGCCTAACGGCGACGGCGTCATGGTGTGGGACGGCCTGACGATCGCGCCGGAGCTGGCCGCCTCGTACACGACCAAGGGCGACATCGCGACCTTCTATCTGGACAAGACCCGGAAGTTCTACCCGACCGGCAACCCCGTGACCGCCGACGACGTCGTCTACTCGATGCAGCGCCTCTTCGGCCTCCAGCAGCAGAGCTCGCTCAACACCGCCGGCATCTTCAGCATGGACCAGATCAAAAAGGTCGACGACTATACGGTGGAGATGAAGTTCACCGACACCGACGGCCAGCCGATCGAGGTCAACGGGTTCCAGCTCGCGGTCTTCCGGTGGCCGAACTTGCCGGTCCTGGACTCGGTGGAGGTGAAGAAGCACGTCACCAGCAGCGACCCCACCGGCACGAACTGGCTCAAGACCAACACGGCCGGCACCGGGCCCTACTACGTCAAGAGCCGCACGATCGGCCAGCAGATAGATCTTGCGGCGGTTCCCGGCAACCCGCGGAACCCCGCTTACAAGAATGTCACGATCACGGTCGCCGGGAACGTCTTGTCGCTGCTCAAGGGCGGCTCGGCCAACCTGGCGGTGTACGGGCTGACGCAGGAGGACGTCGACAGCCTCGCGAGCGACTCGGCCCTGCAGGCTTTGTACTCCAAGGCGCCGGAGTTCTTCATGCTGCAGATGGGCACCGACGCCGGCGGCCCGTTCGCCAACGAGCTGGTCCGTCAGGCCGTCGCGTACACCATTCCCTACGACCAGATCATCACGTCGCTCTTCGCCGGCCAGACGACCAAGGACCTATCCGTGGTGACAACGGGTGCCAACGGCTACTACCCGGCGTGGGCACAGTACACCACCAACATCGACAAGGCCAAGGAGCTGATGAGCCGGGCCGGCAACCCGAAGGTGTCGGCCCCGCTCCACTTCCTGAACGACGACCCGACGACCGTGAGCATGGCGATTCTGATCCAGTCGAGCGCGGCCCAGGCCGGCATCGAGTTCGTCCTCAACCCGATGACGCCAGCCGCGGAAACGGCGCTCACCACTGCGCGCGCCATGACGGGGAAGGGTTCGCCCGACGCCCTGCTCTACAAGTGGGGTGTGTGGATGGACGACCCGTCGATCACGATCGGCTACTTCTTCACCAAGGGCGGCGTGAGCAACTACCCGTTGTGGAGCGACCCGCGTGTCGACGCGATCTCGAACGAGTGGTTCGGGAAGCCGGCCTCGGCTCAGCGTGCGGCCGCCTACGAGGAGGCCCAGAAGATCATCGCCGAGGCTGCGCCGATCATCCCGATCGTCCACGCCGACCGCGTCATCGTCACCGCCAAGGGCATGACGGGCGTGACCATCTCCCCGGAGATGTGTATGCGCTACTGGCCCCTCAAGCCGTCGGCGGCCTGACAGCTCCGGCATCGAGGCGCCCCTGATCAACGCAGGTCAGGGGCGCTCCCCGGCCACATTCCCCTCGGCTGATACCGCGGACCCACTTCCATCCGCCGAGACAGGGCCGTGGCCAGTCAGGCGGACCACCCAGATCTGTTCGAAAGCGAGAGCCAGTGAGGACGGAACTCAGATGATGGTCGTTGTTGCCGGTAATCCCAAGCCGATGTCCCGCACCCGCGCGGCCGCGGAGCTGATTGCCACGAAGCTCACCGGCGAGGCGCCGACGGCCGTCATCGACGTCATCGACCTAGGGGCCGGACTTCTCGCCTGGGGCGACCCCAAGGTCGCCGACGCGAAGGCGACGGTCCTGTCGGCCGACTCCCTGGTGGTGGCATCTCCGACCTTCAAGGGCACCTACACCGGGTTGCTGAAGCTCTTCCTGGACCAGTTCGGCGCCGGCGAGCTCGATCAGAAGCTGACCTTCCCGGTGATGCTCGGTGGCTCCGACGCCCACTCGCTCGCACCGGAGGTCACGCTACGACCGGTGCTGGTGGAGATCGGCGCAAGCTGCCCCGCGCCGAGCCTCTATCTGATCGACAAGGAGTACGAGACGTCTCCGCGTCTCGATGAATGGCTCGCTATCGCGAGACGCTACACGAAGGCAGTGGCGGCATGAAGTGGCTCCTCGATGGGATTCGACGGACAGCGGAGCAGTCTTCGTCCACGGGGCGTCGCTCTGCCTCGAATGCGCCTCGTGCAAGATGGTCGTCGTCGGCGATCACGAGATCGTCGTCCTCTCCGAGATCGTGTCGCTCGCGATGAACCCCGACGTCGCACCGTTGGTCTTCTACCGCAGAAACCTCCACGACCTCGCGCCGACGGGCTGAATCCATGACCTCCGCCGAGCAGATGACCGTGGCGGAGGTCGTCGCGGCCATCAAGGCGGGCGACCTCACCGCGGCCGACGTCGCGGAGGCGATCATTGACCGCCACAACGCGCGAAACGCCGATGTCGAGGCGTTTGCATACTTCGACCCCGACCAGATCCGTAGCGATGCGAGGGAGCTCGACGCGGCTAGCGAGAAGGGCTCGCTTCACGGTGTCCCGGTGGGGCTCAAGGACGTTATCAACACCAAGGACATGCGCGCCGGGACGCAGGTTCGACTTGCGGGAACGGGCCGACCGGGCGCGGGTATACGAGATCGTGCTGCAAGAGGGAACACCCGCCGACATCCTGGCGTACGTCGACGGCGCGCTGCTCGTTGACTTGTGGAAAAGCCTTGTCCTGCCGAGGGCCGTCCGGTCTGCGTGGGCTCCGCTGATCTCGCCGCCCGGTGAGGAGCTGGCCTAATGGAGAGCGGCCAGCCACGTCTGTCGTCTTTCCAGCTAGAGGTGGCCCGGCTGTTCTTCGCCCTGCCGGCCAGCAAGGGGTTCTTGCTGGCCGGGGGAGGGGCCTTGCTCGCGCAGCATCTCACCTCGAGGCCGACCGAAGACCTCGACTTCTTCACCGCTCCCGAGCGCGGGCATGTCCAGGCGGCGCGTGATGCCCTGGAGACCGCAGCCCGCCATCGGGGCTGGAGTGTGGAGCAGGTCCACAGCAGCGGCACTTTCTGCCGGATTGTCATCCGCAGTAGTGACGCCGGGGTTCTGGTCGACTTGGCCGTGAACGCGCCGCCTGACCTTCCCGTCTCCGTGACGTCGGCCGGGCCGACACTTGCTCCGGGAGAACTGGCTGGCCATAAGCTCCTGGCTTGTTCGACCGGGCTGCCGCGCGAGATTTTTCCGACGTCTGCGTCCTGGCCCGGCGGTTCGGCAAGAACGTGATGCTCGCGCGGGCGGCACAGATCGACGCGGCTTTCGACACCAAGGTACTCGCCGACATGATCGCCGCCCTCGACCGGTTCACTGACGACGAGATCCCTGTCACCGACGGCTCGTCCGCCGCTGAACTGCGAGCGTTCTACGCAGTCTGGCGATCAGAGCTGACAGCGTAAACAGAGCGGGTTTGATGAAGTCAGACTTCAGAGAGCGGGCGACGGTAATCGAAACCGCATGACC
>DATAUF010000132.1:0-53070 GCA_036268405.1 Mycobacteriales bacterium | reverse complement strand
CCGGTCGGTCGATCACGTCGTAGAGCTTGAAGTCTGGCTCTGCCACTAGCCATCGATCGCCGTCGGCCTGCAGTCCTGTCGTCCAGGCGTCGAGATGGTCGAGCCACCCGCCCAGGATCCGGTCATCACCCACGAGCAGGTCATCGGCGTCAGCGAGCATCCGGTCCTTTGTCCACGGAGGCAACGTCAATTGATCTACTGGCCGCCACCGAATCCGCGCGACGAAGAGGAGGCTCGACGGGGTCGGATACAGCTTCGCGATCAGCGGATGCCCATTCGCGCAGTCGTCGCACCGCACCTGCACGCCCTTGACGACGTCGCCCGGGTGATGGTTGTCCCGCCAAGCGGCAATCTCGACGGTGACAGCAGTGCGACGGGTACGGCGCGCGGCGATGAGCCTTCGCTCCTGGACAAGGTCTCGTGGATTGCTCACAACCGATCGCCGAGCTTCATCCGTCGAAAGGCGTCACGAGCTCGCTCGTCGGCCGCGCTCGAGCCATAGTGGCTCAGCATCGCGTCGGATGACCAGCCCATGAGCCGCATCAGATCCCGCTCCTGTCCGCCGGCGGCGAGCCAGCGATGTGCAGCTGTGTGCCGGAACCGGTGCGCGTGGAGGTTGTCGACGCTGGCTTGAAGTGCACGGCTGCGGAGCATGTCGTCGATGCCGTCGCGACTCATGCCGCCGCGCTGGGTCAGGAAGAACTTCGGGTCGTCGGCGAAGCGGTGCGCGCCGCGGACACGGCGGTAACGGTCGAGCGCGCGGCCTGTCTTGGCACCGAACGGCACCGTTCGCGGCTTGCGCCCTTTGCCGATTACGTGCAGGACGTCGTGGTCTGTTAGGTCGACGTCCTCGAGGCGCAGCTCCGATACTTCGGATATCCGGACCCCGCAGTCGAACAGCACGCGGAGGATTGCGTGGTCACGGCGGTCAGCGAACTCGGCTCCACCGGTAACCTTGAAAAGTCGCTCGATCTCATCGTCGGTCAGCACGTCGACGGGCTTCGCGGTGCCCTTCGGCTTCTCGAGGCCGGCCATCGGGTCATCGACCAACTCACCCTCCGCGACGAGCCATCGGCAGAACCGCTTCAGGCCGCGGTAGCGGGTCGACAGCGTGTTGCCTGACTGGCCCTTGTCGCGGAGGTCGGCGAGCCAACCCGCGATCGCATGCTTCGTGAGCTGGTCCGCCGTGGTCGGTCGGTCGTTGGCGATCAGCCAGTCGGAGAAGAACCGTACGGACTGCCCGTAGAGCTCGATAGTGCGATCTGCCTTGTCCGCGGCGCGCAGATCACGACGCCAAGACGCAGCGAGGTCCTCAAGGCGCTCGCTCACGCGTCGTCGCTTGGGGAGGCGAGGTGGCGAATCAGCGGCTCCAAGCGCTCCGCACAGTTGCACCGGGACCCGTCCTCGGTGAGAACCGCGGTCATCACACCGAGGTCGACGACGAGGGCGAGAGCGATGCCGACGACTTCCCACGTGTCCGTGGTGTTGGGCGCCGTCATCAACGCTCCGAGGAAGGCACCGAGGAACGCATTGATCGCGCCCAGCAAGGCGACCGCGAGGCGCCGCGCAGGCCCTGGGAGTTGCACGTCTGACCACTTCGGCATGGCGGCAGGTTATTCGGCGAGTGAGCGCTATGCTCGCTGCCACGCCAGGCTAATCGGAGGTGTTTCCGCTGGTCGAACGCTTAGCGCGGGATGGTTGGACCCTCATTGGCTCGCCGGGCATCTTGGGGTAGTTCGGGGGGTACGGCGCGTCGCCGAGACCGCGGTCGCTCTCGTCCCGGTCGGCCCATTCGAGCAGCGGCTCGATGTGATACACCGCGTCGTCGATGCCGGCATGCACGTCGCCGATCTTGGCGAATCGCTGCGGCAGCGTGTTGATGTCGAAGTCCTGGGTCTCGACGTCGGGCAGCTCTTCCCATGTCACCGGAGCTGACGCGGGGGCGTGCGCGAACCCGCGCAACGAGTACGCCGCGGCAATCGTGCGGTCCTTCGCGTTCTGGTTGAAGTCGACGAAGATCCGCTCGCCTCGCTCCTCCTTCCACCAGGCCGTCGTGACCAGCTCAGGGGCACGCCGCTCCACCTCGCGGGCGAAGGCGAGCGCCGCGCGGCGTACCTCGCGGAACCCGTAGTCGGGCGCGATCCGCACGTAGATGTGCACACCGCGGTTTCCGGACGTCTTGGGCCAGCCGACCGCGCCCAGGTCGTCGAGCACCTCGTGCACGAGGCCCGCTACCTGCTTGGCCTCGGCGAACCCGGTGCCGGGTTGCGGGTCCAGGTCGATGCGCAGCTCATCGGGCATCTCGACCGCGCCACACCGCGTGTGCCAGGGATGGAACTCCACCGTCGACATCTGCACGGCCCACGCAACCGTCGCGAGCTCGGTCACGCACAGCTCATCGGCAGTGCGCCCGGACGGGAACGACACCTCCGCCGTCTGCACCCAGTCGGGCGCGCCCTTGGGGATTCGCTTCTGATAGATCTTCTCGCCATCGACGCCCTGCACGCCCTCCGGGTAGCGATGCAACATGCACGGCCGCTCATACAGCGCCCGGACTATGCCCTCACCGACGGAGACGTAGTAGTTGACAACGTCGAGCTTGGTCGCGCCGACCGCCGGGAAGTAGACGCGGTCCGGATTCGTCACCTTGACCGTGCGCCCGCCGACGTCGACCTCGACGAACGGGGAAGCCACGTCCACCTCCCCACCCGCCACGCTTTGGCGGTGCCGGCTTCGCCGGCGCTGTCTTCCGGACGCTATCGGTTCGTGGCAGCATCGAGGGATGTCACACGCAGTCGAGAAGACCGATGACGAATGGCGCGCCGAGCTCTCCCCAGAGGAGTACGCCGTGTTGCGGCAGGCCGGCACCGAGCGTCCGGGCACAGGTCCGTTGCTGCAGGAGCACCGCACGGGCATCTTCCGTTGTCGGGCCTGCGGCAACGAGCTGTTCCAGAGCGACACCAAGTTCGAGTCCGGAAGCGGCTGGCCGTCGTTCTATGACCCGATGAACTCCGACGCGGTCGAGCTGGTCGAGGACCGCGCGCACGGCATGAAGCGCACCGAGGTCCGCTGCAAGCGCTGCGGATCACACCTCGGTCACGTCTTCGACGACGCACCGCAGACGCCGACCGGCGAGCGCTACTGCATGAACTCCGTCAGTCTCACCTTCGATCCCGCCGAGTCCTGAGCCTCTGGTCGCGAGATGTCGGAGAAACAGCAGACCGTCCGGGCCGCGACGCGCGTCGATGCTGCCCTGCTGGGCGAAGTGCTCGCCGACGCATTCAGCGACGATCCGGTGTTCCGCTGGCTGATTCCGGAGGCGACGCGAAACCGCGAGCGGCGGCTACGCACGTTCTTCAACAGCATGAGTCGGGCCTACGTCCGCCACGGGAAGCCCTGCTATCTCGCCGGCGACGGATCCGCCGCCGCGATGTGGGCACCGCCCGGCAAGTGGGGGCTGCCCGTAAGCGAGATGGCGATCGAGTCGATACCGCAGGGCGCCGCGTTCCGCAGCTCCGTGCTGCGAGCACTTCGCCTGCAACTGCAGATCGAGAGCCTGCATCCCAGAAAGCCCCGCCACTGGTACCTCGGTTATCTGGGCGCGCGCCAGACGCATCAGGGCCAAGGGCTTGGCAGCCAACTGCTCCGCGAGGTTCTCACGACCGTTGATGCCGAAGGCCTCCCGGCGTACCTCGAGTCGTCGAACGAGCGCAACCTGTCGCTCTACGAGCGGCACGGGTTCAAGGTCGTCGGCGAGCTGCAAGCGCTCGGCCGCGGCCCGACGATCTGGCGAATGTGGCGCGACCCCGCCGAGCTAGGGCAGGGCGGCGACGAGATCGGCCGCTGACTTGCGGGCCCCCGGGTAGAACGGGATCTCCAAGCGCGTGTGACGACGCGCCGTCGCGGCGCGGAGCTCGCGCATGAGGTCGACGATGCGGTGCATCTCGTCGGCCTCGAAGGCGAGGATCCACTCGTAGTCGCCGAGTGCGAACGACGCGACCGTGTTGGCCCGGACGTCTGGGTACTCCCGCGCCATCTTGCCGTGCTCCGCGAGCATCCCCCGGCGCTCCTCGTCGGGCAGCAGATACCACTCGTAGTCCCGGTTGAACGGGTAGACGCTGACGTAGCGCTTCGGATCCTCGCCGGCGAGGTATGCCGGGACATGGCTCTTGTTGAACTCCGCCGGGCGGTGCAGCGCCATCGCCGACCAGACCGGCTCGCAACAACGCCCCAGCGTGGTCGCCCGGAACCGCGAGTACGCCTCCTGCAAGTCGTCGGACGTCGGCGCGACCCACCAGATCATCAGGTCGGCGTCGGCCCGGAAGCCACTGACGTCGTAAAGACCCCGCGTGACAACCCCCTTGCCGGCAAGCTGATCGAGCAGATCGGTGAGATCCGCGGTCACGGCCTCCCGACCGTCGGCGGGCAGCCGGTCACTGACCTTGAAGACAGACCACATCGTGTAGCGGATGAGCTCGTTGAGCTCCTTCGCGCGCTTGCCGTCGCTCGGGTGTTCGGAAGCCATGGGTCCATTGTCCCCTGACGGGGAAGACTGCCTCTATGCGACGTCTTGCCGCCCTGACGACCATCGCCCTCGCGTTCACCGCTGCCTGCTCCGGCGCAAGCGTGCGAAGCGTCGTGGCGCCCGACATCAACCCGCACGCGGCAGGCACCGTGGGCGCCAAGTCGGTGTTCACGGACTGGCCCAGCTACCACCGCACCGACGGCAGAGCGGGCACCGCCGTCACCGCCGTGCACGGACAGCTGCACCAGGCCTGGACGAAACACCTCGACGGAGCGGTGTACGGCGAACCGCTCGTGGTCCATGGCCATCTGATCGTCGCGACCGAGAACGACTCCATCTACTCCCTCAACCCGAGCAACGGCCACCAGCTGTGGCGCCGCCATCTCGGCACACCACAGAACCAGGCGCAGCTGCCGTGCGGCGACATCAACCCACTGGGCATCACCGGAACGCCGGCCTACGACGCGAAGACCGGTTCGGTGTTCGCGGTCGCCGAGACCTCGGGCGGGCACCACACCCTCTGGGCCCTGAACGCCGCCACCGGCCACTCCCGATGGCATCGTTCGACCGACGTGCTGCCGAGCCGCAACCGAAGCGCCGAGCAGGAGCGATCGGCGTTGCTGGTGACCGACGGCCGGATCATCACGACGTACGGCGGACTGGCCGGCGACTGCGACAACTACGTCGGATACGTCACCTCGACAGCGACCGACGGCGCCGGTGCGACTACGCACTACGCGGTACCGACGCCACGCGAGGCGGGGATGTGGTCTCCTGCCGGCCCAGTGCTCGGCCAGAACGGCAACGTCTACGTCGCGAGCGGCAACGGCGCGCAGGAGTCCGGCACGTGGGACAAGAGCGACTCCGTCACCGGGCTCACTCCCAAAACGCTGCATCGGGTAGCGGTCTTCGCCCCGGCAACGTGGCGGGCGGACAACATGCAGGATCTCGACCTCGGCTCATCCTCACCGGTGCCGGTGGCCGGCCGCATCGTGATCGCCGGCAAGCGCGGCACGGTCTATCTGCTGCGCCAGAGCCTCGGTGGCATCGGCAGCGCGATCGCCACCGCGTCCGGCTGCCAGGCCTACGGCGGCGCCACGCACGTGGGCGACATCGCCGTCATGCCGTGTGCCGGCGGCGTGCGGGCGCTGGTGGTCGGGCGCCACTCCCTGAGCTGGCGCTGGACGGCCTCCGGCATCTACGGCTCGCCTGTCGTTGCCGGGAAGCGGGTCTACGTCGCGGACAAGAGCACCGGCGACCTGAAGGTGCTTTCCCTTGCCACCGGGAACGTCGTGAGCAGCACACCGGTCGGGTCGCTCACCCACTTCCCGTCCGAGGTCGTGGACGGCAACCACGTGTTCGTGCCGACGCTTTCCGGGATCACCGCGATTCGAGGCTCGTGAGGTACGCCGCAACCCGCGACGCGGCCCGAACGCCGGTACCGATACAGGCGGGCACCCCCACCCCGTCGTACGCCGCGCCACAAATCGCCAGTCCCGGTACGACGTCGACCGCCGCCCGGATCCGGGCGACCCGCTCGCGATGCCCGACGGCGTACTGCGGCAAGGCGCCACCCCACCGGCTGACGCGCGCGTCGACCGGCGTCCCCCCGAAGCCCGCGTAGCTCGTCAGCTCCGCGACCGCATCGGCCACCAGGTCGGCATCGTCGCGCTGCAGATCTGCCACCTCGCCGTGCCGTCCGATCGAGCAGCGCGCGACCACGACACCATCGGCGCCCGACAGGTGCGCCCACTTCTGCGATGACAGCGTCACCGCCTTGACCGGACGCCCGTACGCCGCCGGCACCAGATAGCCGCTGATTCCGTTGACCTTTGCCGGCGGGAGATCCGATGCGTGCCACGCTGTCGTCACGATCGCCATGCTCGCGCTCTCGACTGCCGACAGCTCACTCGCCGCAGCCGGCGCGATCGTCGACAGCAGCCGGCCCGCCGCGCTCGCCGGGACCGCGACGACAACGGCGTCGGCATCGAGCACGCGTTCGTCGTTCGTCGGACCGTGCACCACCCGCCAACCGGAGCCGATGCGCTCCAGTCGACGCACCGCGCGGCCGGTGACGATCTCACCGCCGGCTCGAACGATCGCCGAGGCCACCGCCGACGGAAGCGTGCCGAGCCCGCCACGCAACGTGGCGAAGACGGGCGCGTCCGACGGTGGCGCCGCATCGACCGCCTTGCGCGCGGCGCGCATCGCCGAGCGTTCGTCGCGCGGGAGCTGCGGCAGCGTTGCGGCAAGCGAAAGCTCGTCGGCTCTACCGGCGTAGACCCCGCCGAGCAGCGGATCGAGCAGCAGATCCACCACCGCGGCACCGAGCCGGCGCCGCGCCCAGACCCCGACGGCGACGTCCTCACCGGGCGGGTGTCCAGGCAGCCACTCATCGAGCCGCGCTCTCGCGACCTGGCGGGCAGACAGCACGCCGCGCAGTGCATCCGCATCACTCGGCAGGCCCATGACGGTGCGCTCGGGCATCGGCCGCAGCTCATCCCGCGCCCACACTGACGCCTTCAGGGTGCGCGGCGACTCCAGCTCGCCGTCGAGACCCAACGTCGCAACCAGGTCCCTCGCTTCGGGTCGCCGGACGAGGAACGCCTCGGCGCCCTCGTCCACCACGACGCCACCGACGTTGGTGACGCGGAGCTTGCCGCCGACGTCACGGCCCGCGTCAATCACAGTGACCGCGACGCCGTCCCGGCACATCGCATGCGCAGCGGCGAGGCCGGCGATCCCGCCGCCGACCACCACTACCTTCTTCAAGGTCGGGCGGTCTCGTGATGGACGAGCTCGACGATGCGCGCCAGCACGTCCGGATCGGTGTCCGGCAGCACGCCGTGGCCGAGGTTGAAAACGTGACCGTGCGCATGACGACCTGCGCTGAGCACATCACGCACTCGCTGGGACACCGCGGGCCACGGCGCGAACACCGTCGCCGGATCCAGGTTGCCCTGCAACGCGACGCCCGGGCCGACGCGCCTTGCGGCCTGGTCGAGCGGCACCCGCCAGTCCACACCCACGACGTCGGCGCCGGCCGCCGCCATCAGACCGAGCAGCTCGCCGGTGTCGACGCCGAAGTGGATCCGTGGCACACCAGCGGCCGCAGCGAGAACCTTCCGGCTGTGCGGCAGGACATAGCGTTCGTAGTCGGCAGCGGACACCGACCCCGCCCACGAGTCGAACAGCTGCACCGCGCTCACGCCGGCATCGATCTGCACTCGCAGGTACGCCGCAGCCATGTCGGCGAGCTTTCCGGCGAGCGCATGCCACGTGTCCTCGTCGCCGTACATCAGCGCCTTGGTTCGCGCGTGGTCGCGGCTCGGTCCCCCTTCGACGAGGTACGACGCGAGCGTGAACGGAGCGCCCGAGAAGCCGATCAGCGGGGTGTCACCGAGCTCGCCGACGAGCGCGCGGACGGCCTGGGCGACCGCATCGACCTGACCGGCCTCGAGCTCTGGCAATGCCTTCACCGCCGCCGCGTCCCGAACCGGATCCGCCACCACGGGCCCGACTCCGGCAACGATGTCGAGGTCGATCCCGGCGGCTTTCAGCGGCAGCACGATGTCGCTGAAGAGGATCGCCGCATCCACGCCGTATCGGCGTACCGGCTGCATCGTGATCTCGACGACCAGGTCAGGGCGAAGGCAGGACTCGAGCATGCCGACGCCCTCACGAACCTTGTGGTACTCCGGCAGGGCGCGTCCCGCCTGCCGCATGAACCACACAGGCGTGTGCGGCCCCGGCTCGCCACGGCAGGCCTTCAGAAAGGCACTGTCAGCGAGGCCGGGCACGCCTCGATCGTTTCACGACGCGATCAGCGCGACGCCGCCCATGGCTCCGATCACCCCGAACAGCTGCAGTCGGGCCAGCCGCTCCGCGTGCACCGCTCGCGCCAGCACCACGGTGACCGCGGGGTAGAGCGACGAGAGAACCGAAACGACGGAGAGCAGCCCATGGCGGGTGGCGTAGGCGAACGTCGCGTTCGCACCCACGTCGAACAGACCCACGATCACGAGCATCGGAACGTCGACCCGACCGACTCGCAGCGAGGTCGACGTGCCCGCGGCAACCGCCACCATGAGGATGACCGCAGCCGATCGCATCACGAGCAGGGTCATCACGGTGCTCGATCGCGCGCCGTGGTCGAGCGCCACGAAGACGACGCCGAAGCCGACCGCCGCGACGACCGCCAGCAGGAGGGGTCGCAGCGCGGCACGATCTCCACCACCGCGCTGCACTTCAGGGCCGCCGGCCAGCACCACGCCGATGATCGCGATCGCGATCCCGGCGTCCTGAGCGACGCTGGGCCGGTCGCCTTGAAGCAGCCCGACGAGCAGGGGAATCGACACGCCGAGCGAGGCGATCGGCGCGACCACGCCCATGGTCCCCGTGGCGAGCGCTTGGTAGAAGGCCACTATTCCGATCGATCCCGCGATGGCTCCGACCAGCCCCCACCCGATGTAGCCGGTAGGCGCCCCGAACGATCCGGTGGCAATCGCCACGACCACCACACCGGAGAGACCGACCAGCTCGCTCGCCGCGGTGACCGTGAGGGCCGGCAGCCGGCGGGTCAGCGTCCCGCCACAGAAGTCCGACGTCCCCCACAACCCGCTCGACAGGAGCGCCAGGAAGATCGCCATCCGGGGCAGCCTATGTAGCGCCGGGCGCGTCGCGGCCATCGTGCACGACGGGCGCACTTACAGTGAGCGCGTGTCGGTGGAGCTGTCCACGCCGGCCGACCTGCCCGCCGCGTTTCGTGCAGCGCTTGCCGGCCTGTCGGCGGTTGAGCTCCGCCCCGAGCTCGTCGTCCACGAGCTCCCCGCGCCACCTCGGCTCGCGCCCCACGCCATCGCGCTGCACGCCTCTGTCGTCTCGGGCGGTGACGAGCTCGCCGAAGGCCGGCTCGTCCTGCTGCACGACCCGGACGGCCAGGAGGTCTGGGCCGGCGACACCCGCTGCGTGGCGTACGTCCAAGCGGGCGTCGAGGCGGACATGGCGAATGACCCGATGCTCCTCGAGGTCGGCTGGGCCTGGCTCATGGAGGCGCTCGAAGGTGCCGGTGCCGAGTACGCCGCCGAAAGCGGCACGGTGACGCGTACGACGTCGGAGCGGTTCGGCTCGATCAGCGAACACCCGGTCGACTGCGATGTCGAGCTTCGGGCCTCATGGTCACCGCAAGGTGAGCTCGCGCCGCATCTGAGGGCGTTCGGTGAGGTGCTGTGCGTGGCAGCTGGGCTGCCGCCGATGCCGCCAGGGGTTGTGGCGCTGCCGCGGCGTCGTGCGAAGCACGCCAAGCGCTAGCTGACCTGCTCGTCGGGCACCGTCGAGCCGACCGGAGTTGCCAGCGCGACGCCAGTCGCCGCAGACAGCCGCGGAAGACGCAGCGCCAGCGTCGTGCCCGCACCGCGCCAGGACGTGACCTCCAGCGCGCCGCCGACGAGCCGCGCCCGCTCCCGCAGCAACCCGAGCCCGATGTGGCGGCCGCCCTCCGACGTCACAGCGTCAGGGGCGAACCCCAGACCCTGATCGGCGACGACCGCGGTCACCCAGTTGTCGTCGACGTGCAGCTCGGCGCGCGCCGCATCCACGTCCGCGTGCTTCACGACGTTGAGCAGCCCCTCCTGGAAGAAGCGGTAAACCGTGATCGCGCTGACGAGCGGCAGCGGGTGAGGCTCCTCCGGCCAGCTCAGCGAGACCTCGAGCGCGTAGCGGTTGCGAAGGTCGTCGCGCAACGCGGCCACCGCACGTGCCAGGTCGCCGTCGCGAAGTGCTGGCGGCCGGGTGCGCGCCATGACGGCACGCACCTGCTCCTCGGCCTCGCCGACCATCTCGACGGCGCGACCGACACTGCCGGGATTGCGGCGGTCATCGAGCAGGACCCGCGCCATGGTGAGCGACTGCGCCACCGTGTCGTGAAGCTCGGCCGCGAGCTGACCTCGGGCCGCCTCCTCCGCGCCGACAAGTCCCGACAGCAGCTCGTACATGCCCGCGCTGGCGGTCTCCGCTGCCTGGCGATGCCGCTCGGCGACCTCGTCCGCCATGTTGACCCGGCGGTGCATCGCGTCGACGGCGCTTGCCCGTGCCTGCATCCGGCGTACCGCCCGCGAGATCTGGAACTCAGCGATCGCCGCGATCACCGCGATCGCGACCGCTGCCGGGCAGCCGGCGAGGACCACCTCCCACAACGGGCCGGATACGTGACCAGTGCCCTTGAGGATCTCGACGGAGACCGTCAGGACCCCGCCGCACGCGCCCAAGGTGAGCGCGAAGACGAGCAACGCCAGCGGTGCGCCGCTACCCCGCGTCCACTTCATGGTGCGAGCACCCCGGTGGTCGTCCAGTTGTCGAAGCGGCTGGCACCGGTCATCTGGATGTCGGCGTCCGTCATCGCCTGGCCGAGGTCGGGCTCCCCAGCGAGCGCGATCGCCCCGAGCAGCGAAGCCACCGCGCGTTCCACGGCGTACAGCTCATCGACGATGTCGCCAACCGGCGCGGCGCCACTCGTCGAGGCGAGCCGGGCAAGCCGGTTCGCTGAGTCGCGGAGCACCTGCAACGACGGCTCGGTCTGGGCGCCGAGCTCGCCGAGCTCGCGAGTGATGTCTTCCGCCGCCGCAACAGCCGCGAGCGCGCCGTCGCGCGATTCCTTCAGGTCCGCGAGTGACAGCCACGACTCGGCCTGCTCGGCAAGGACTCCGGCAAGCAACACCTCACGTCGGCCGAACGTCGGCTTGCCGGCAGCCCTCCGCACACGGATCGCTGCGAGCGGGCTCTCCCGAGCGCCGAGAACGACCACACACCAGGGGGCGTCGTCCTCGATCCCGGTCAACGTGCCGCACTCAGCGAGCGCCCTGAGCACCCAGGGCTCGTCGAGTGCGTCCGGATCGACCCGGCGCCGGCTGACACCGGCGGCATCGCCCGAGTAGTGCACCGGGCCCTCTTGCGCGAGCAGGAGCATCTCGACCTCGGGACTGTCGAACATGCGGCTTGCAGCCGTGAGCACCACCTGCGCCGAACCGTCGACCGAGCGACTGCTTGCGAGCTCCTGCAGCCGCGCGAGCTCGGCGAACAACGCCGTCTCCGCGGCACGCGTCTCCTGCTCGTCGTAGGAGATCCACAGCAGGACGAGGGGCACACCCAGCGCGAACAGGCCGAGCGGGGCGTTCGACGCGAGCCACGCGCCAAGGATCCCCAGTCCGACCGCACCGATGGAATGAAGCGCGGCGAACGGAGCGCTGCTCCAGACGAGGGGACCGAGCCGCCGCCCGCTCAGCGTGGCGACAGCAATGACACGAAGTGCGTTGTTGGCGAACCAGAAGACCGCCATGCCGCCGACAGCGGCCCAGATGCCGCCGCCCACCGAGTGCGCGAACTGCGCTCCGAGACCCGTGGCCGCCGCGAACCGCATGACCGTGTAGGACAACCTCAGCGGGTCCTGGCGCCGCACGACTTGTGCAAGGAAGACACCTGCAGCCGTCGCAAGAACCGTCCACGCTCGCGGTGAGTAGACGTAGGCCGCGGCGATCGCGGCCTCGGTCACGCTGAAGGTCCAGCGCTGCTTGCCGAACGACAGATGAACCACGGCGAGCTCGGCGGCGAACACCGAGACCGCCAGCGCTGGGATCGAGTAGTCGACCGGCGAGCCCCACCCGGTGAACACGCCCGAGACGACGGCAACGCCCGCGGCGAAGACCGCGAAGATGCGCATCCGCGCCGCAGGAGGAATGAGACTCACGCGGTTGCCGCCGCTGCGCAAGCCCGGCGAACCGCCACGCGCGCCTCCCCCAACTTTGCGGCCAGTCACCGCCTTACCGCAGATTCTCGGCTGACGAGCCCCGGAACTTCGGCATTGGGCGCCTCAATCCCCCATTCGGCGCAGTCGGCCGCTCGCGCGTGAGCCCCTCCACCGTATGGAGCAACCGCTGGGCCTGATGGGCTACAGGAGCCGCTACCACGCGCCGACAAACCTCCCAGCAGCCGAAAAGCCGAGCGAGGAGGGGTACCGGTGTCCGCAGTCGTCGAGCGCACCCCCGCGCCTGCGCCGGATCCGGTCGCCGGCTTCACCGCGATGGTGGTCGACGACCATCCGCTCGTCCGCGAGTCAATGGTCG
The DNA here is from genome assembly GCA_036268405.1 of Mycobacteriales bacterium. Taxonomy (GTDB): domain Bacteria; phylum Actinomycetota; class Actinomycetes; order JAFAQI01; family JAFAQI01; genus DASZTV01. The sequence goes on along the minus strand of DATAUF010000132.1, from coordinate 40,428 downwards.
CTCGACTGACCGCGATGGGCGCTCGTGACGTCGTCGAGGCCGCCAGCGTCGCCGAGGCACGCGCGCGGGCGCATGCGGGAGGCATCCGCGACCTCTGTGTCCTCGACGTAGGCCTGCCCGACGGCTCGGGACTCGATCTGCTCGCCGACCTGCGCGCCGCAGGCTGGCCGCGGCTCGTCGTTCTTTCTGCCGCTGACGACCCGTACTCGGTGCGCGCGGCCTTTGTCGCTGGCGCCCAGGGCTACCTGCTGAAGTCGGCGTCACCGCTCGTCGTCGCCGATGGGGTCCGCCGAGTGCTCGACGGGGGCGTGTACGCCGACCCGTCGGTCGCCTCGCTACTCGCCGCGGGGCTGCGCGGTGGTCCCCAGCAAGACGGTGTCGCCGAGCTGTCCGGCCGCGAGGTCGAGGTTCTTCAGCTTGTCGCCGACGGCCGCTCCAACAAGGAGATCGGTGAGTCGCTCGGCCTGTCCGCGCTCACCGTCAAGAGCCACCTCGCTCGGATTGCCCGCAAGCTGGGAACCGGCGACCGTGCGGAAATGGTCGCCATGGCCATGCGCGCGGGCGTAATCCGCTGACCCGCTCTACCGTCAAGCGGTGAGCGAAGCACTCGACGACGCCGCGATTGCCGCTGAGGCCATCGCTCGGGTCGACGAGGCGCGGGTCGACGAAGCACCAGTCGACGAGGCGCCGGTAGACCAGGCACCCGAAGTAGAGCTGCTCGCCGAGCCACGGGACGGCATTCCCGACGTCATCAACACCTTGACCGCTCTCGAGGCCGCGACCGAGTCCCTGCGACAGGGAACCGGGGCAGTCGCGGTCGACGCGGAGCGGGCCTCGGGCTACCGGTACGGACAACGCGCGTACCTGGTGCAGATCCGGCGTGAGGGCACCGGCACGATCCTCATCGACCCCATCCCGTTCGGCGACCTGCGACGAGTCGGGCTGGCCGTCGCGGACGCCGAGTGGGTGGTGCACGCCGCATCCCAGGACCTGCCGTGCCTGCGCGAGCTCGGCCTCGAACCCACGACGCTCTTCGACACCGAGCTCGCCGCACGCCTTGCCGGCTTCGAGCGCGTCGGGCTCGCCACGATGGTCGAGCTGCTGCTCGGGCTGCGCCTCGCCAAGGAGCACTCAGCGGTCGACTGGTCTCGCCGGCCGCTCCCCGAGCCGTGGCTGGGCTACGCCGCGCTCGACGTCGAAGTGCTGCTCGACCTTCGCGCGGCGCTGGAGGACGAGCTGCGTAACCAGAACAAGCTCGACTGGGCCCGGCAGGAGTTTGCCGCCGTCCTGGCGGCCGGCGCGCCGGCTCCACGGGCGGACCCGTGGCGGCGCACCAGTGGCATCCACCGCATCCGCAACCGTCGCCAGCTCGCCATCGTGCGCGCGCTGTGGGAGGAGCGGGACCGAATCGCCCGAGCTCGCGACACCGCCCCGGGCCGCATCCTCTCCGACGCCTCGATCGTGGCCGGCGCCACAGCCGCTCCGGAGTCCGCAGACGACCTTGCCAAGCTGGCGGGCTGGGGCGGCCGGTCGACCCGACGGCTCGTGCCGGATCTGTTTCCGGTGATCGAGGCGGCGCGCGCCCTCCCCGAAGCCGAGCTGCCGCGTCCGGCGGCACCCGGCGATGGCCCGCCCCCCGCCAACCGATGGCCCGATCGCGATCCGGTCGCAGCAGGCCGGCTCGCCCGCGCTCGAGCCGCGATTGCGCAGGTGTCAGCCGAGCATCGCGTCCCGGCAGAGAACCTGCTGACGCCGGATCTGCTGCGCCGCCTTGCCTGGTCCCCGCCGTCGTCCGACCCCGGCGACGTGCGCGCCTACCTGGTCGCCGGCGGCGCCCGCCCGTGGCAGGTCGCCCTGCTCGCCGATGTCCTCGCCGCCGCGATGGTGGACCCGGATTGAACCTGGTCGCCGTGACGGCAGACCAGGTCGATGCCCTCATCCGCGGCGAGACCGGGGACCGACCAGTCGCTCCGGGATGGCCGCACGCGGACACGGCAGCAGGCCTCGGATTCGTGCACGGGGGCGGCTGGGGCTTTCTCGTCATCGACGACGATGGGCGGATCGCCGGGGAGTGCGGCACCAAGCTGCCTCCCCGGGACGGACACGTCGAGATCGGGTACGGCCTTGCCGCCCAGAGCCGCGGCCACCGGCTCGGGACCGCAGCGGTCTCGAATCTCGTCACGTGGCTCGTCTCCCGACCTGATGTCTCGGTGATCGAAGCCGAGGTCCACCTGTCGAACACCCCGTCGCGGCGGATCGTCGAGGGCCTCGGGTTCGTCGCCGACGACGCGCCTGCACAGGGCTATCTGCGTTACCGGCGCACAGCGGGGTAGGTTCCGAACATGCCGAGCCGGCGCGGTCCCTTCAGCCGGGCCGCCCTTGCCGCGTCGGTGACTCTCGACCTCGATCTCAACCTTGCCCCGGGCGGCGTCGTCCTCCTCGGCAAGCCCGCGATCAAGGTCACCTGGCCGGAGTGCCGCCGCGCCTTCGCGGGCGCCGAGCCGGAGTCCGAGACCGGGCGGAGCCGGCTCGCTTACTGGCTACAGGTACGCCGCTGGCTCGCCGACCATCCGATCGCCGACCTGGCCGCGCGGACTCGGCCGTACGGCGTCACCGTCGACTCGCCGATCCATCCCGGGCCGGCTTGGGTACGCCGCCGCGTGCTCGGTGGTGCGCTCGATCTCGGCATCGGGTTCGCCGGTCTCGACCCGGACCACCCGGAGGCCATTCACACCCTGTCTCCCGAGGCGCTGCGCATCGCGGGCGTCGATCCCACCCCATGGTGGCCGGCCGCATCGGTGTACCTCGAACGAATGGGCGAGGCCGCCGCCGATCGGCTGCGACGCGACCCGACCGCCCTGCTGCACCCGATCGGCGACTGCGACGTCGTGACCCTGCTCGGCTCGCGAACGCTGCGCGCGGCCATCGCCACGTCCCTCAACGACGGCATGCGGTCGATCGCGGTGCCCACGCGCAGCCGAGGCTGGATGGAGCTGCGCCGCATCGACCCGGCCTTCGCTGCGGCGGCCGCGCGCATGACCCGGTCCGAGGATCGCGGCTTTGCTCGGCCGCTGCTCGTCACCCGCGACGAGGTCCTGCTCGGCCGTGACGGCAGCGGCGTCGTTCGAGCCGCGTTGGACGACCGCTTCGTCCCTTGCCGGCAGGTCCCCGAGATGGCCTACTACTCGGTCTAGCAGCCGTCGCCCGGGGGCGCCGGGAAGCCGTCGGCGCGGCCACGGTGTCCGGCGCGCTGGAGGGCACGATGCGCCGCATCACCCAACGGCGCGGCATACAGCTGGGCGGCCGTGCAGCCGCCCTGATGAAGTCCGCCGACGACCCCGACCACCCGCCGGTCGTTGCCGTGTCCGGCCAGCCACGGTCCGCCGCTCGTGCCGTCACGGAAGCCGTTGCAGTTGAATCCGCTGAACGGCGCACGCCGGTAGACGCTCGATCGGCAGCGAATCCCGGAGCCACCGATGCCAAGCGGGTAGCCGAAGACAGTGGCCGTACTCCCGGCCGAGGGGGTGTGTCCCAGCCGATTGCCACCTGTGACGTCCTGAAGGTCGCGCATCCGCCCGTTGATCCGCTTGGGCGCAACGAGCAGGAAGGCGAAGTCATCCCGGGTATCGAAGTGGCGGATCCATCCCGGCGCGGCGTACGCCGCAGTCACGCGCCACATCCCGTACGGCGCCTTCCCGTCGTGAAAGGCGGGCGCAAACTCGTAGCCCTCACCGCTGCCGCCGCGGATGCAGTGCGCCGCCGTCATGATCACGCTGCGGTCGGCGCTGCGCACCACGCTCGCGGTGCAGATGTGCAGCGGGAACAGGCCGGTGATGAAGAGTGCACCAACCGTCGGTGTCCCGCCGAACGTCGTTGCCGCGGGCCTGCTCGCCGAGCTTGCGGACGTCGCGGGAACGGAAGTGGCGATCGCCGCGAGCGTGAGCGCAACAGCGGCGGCGACTCGTCGCGCTGCCGTCACCCGGACGAGAGCGAGCTTGCGCTGGCGGCCGTCTCGATGACGGCTCGCGCGATCTCCTGGGCAGACAATCCGCACTGCGTGAGCACGGGACGGCGCTCGCCGTGCGCAATGAACTCCTGCGGCAACGCAACCTGACGCAGCGGGACCTCGATCCCACGACGACGCAGCTCGCGGGAGATCGCCACCCCGACTCCCCCCGCGACGACGCCATCCTCGATGACGACCACCTGCTCGTGGGCTGCCGCCAGAGCAGGAAGCGCCGGGTCGACCGGCAGCACCCAGCGCGGATCGACGACGGTCGCACCGACGCCCTGCGCCGCGATCCGGTCGGCGACGTCGAGCGCAAGCGCGGCCTGTGGCCCGACGGCCACGATGAGAACGCTGCTGTCATCGTCGCGCCGCAGTACGTCCATGTCGCCGAGCCGGTCGATCGCAGCGATGTCGTCATCGACTGACGCCTTCGGGAACCGAACGGCCGTCGGGCCGCGATCCTCCTCGACCGCTTCGTGCAGCAGGTGGCGCAGCCTCGATGCGTCGCGAGGTGCCGCAACGCGCATGCCGGGCACGATGCCCAGCAGCGCGAGGTCCCACATGCCGTGGTGTGACGCGCCATCCGGACCTGTGATCCCGGCGCGGTCGAGCACGAACGTGACTGCCTGGCCGTGCATCGCAACGTCCATCAGCACCTGGTCGAACGCCCGGTTGAGGAACGTCGAGTAGATGCAGACGACCGGGTGCAGGCCGCCCATTGCCATGCCCGCAGCGGACGTGACCGCGTGCTGCTCGGCGATGCCGACGTCGAAGACACGGTCGGGGAACCGCTGGGCGAACGGGTGCAGCCCGACCGGACGCAACATCGCCGCGGTCACCGCCACAACGTCCGGGCGCTGTTCGCCGATCGCGACCATCTCCTCGGCGAAGATGTTGGTCCAGGTCGGTGGACCTACGGTCACCGGCTTGCCGGTCAACGGGTCGATCACGTTGACGGAGTGGAACTGGTCCGCTTCGTCATCAACCGCGGGCCGGTAGCCGCGGCCCTTCTCTGTGAGGCAGTGGACGATGACCGGGCCGCCGAAGCGCCGCGCCTTCTCCAACGCGTGCTCGAGCGCACTCACGTCGTGGCCATCGATCGGACCGACGTACTTCAACCCGAGATCCTCGAACATCACCTGCGGCTGAATCAGGTCCTTGATGCCCTTCTTCATCCCGTGCAGCGCCTCGTAGATCGGCTGCCCGACAACCGGCGTGCGCGACAGGGAGGTACGGACCAGGTCGAGCAGCTGCTCGTACGACGGCGAAAGCCGCAAGGCCGCGAGGTGAGCGGCCAGACCGCCGACCGTCGGGGCATAGGAGCGGCCGTTGTCGTTGACGACGATGATCACTGGTCGCTGCGGCGCACCGGCGATCGTGTTGAGAGCCTCCCAGCACATCCCGCCCGTCAGGGATCCGTCCCCGACGACCGCGACGACCGACCGGTCATGCGCATCGCTCAGCGAGAACGCCTTCGCAAGTCCGTCGGCGTAGGACAGCGCAGTGGAGGCGTGGGAGTTCTCGACCCAGTCGTGCGGGCTCTCGGAGCGCGAGGGGTATCCGGACATCCCGCCGGCCTGGCGGAGGTCGTCGAACTGCTCCCGGCGACCGGTCAGCAGCTTGTGGACGTAGGCCTGGTGACCGGTGTCCCAGACGATCGCGTCGCGGGGCGAGTCGAACACCCGGTGAAGCGCGATCGTGAGCTCGACGACGCCGAGGTTGGGGCCCAGGTGGCCGCCCGTGCGCGCCACCGCGGTCACCAGGAAGTCACGGATCTCATCGGCGAGGGCGGGTAGCTCCGCCGACGCCAGCCGCTTGAGGTCGGCCGGGTCGTGGATCGTCTCCAGCAGCCCTGTCACAAGGCCAGTCTAGGAGCGTGGCTCCAGCAGGGCTACGCACTCGACGTGGGCTGTCATCGGGAACAGGTCGAAGGCGCGCAGCTCGGCAAGCTGCCAGCCGCCCATTGCGAAGGCGGCGATGTCACGGGCGAGCGCCGCGGGCTCGCAGGCGACGTAGGCGACCTGTCGGGGGCGGGCCGCGACGATGCGCTGTACGACGTCCGGTCCGGCACCTTTGCGAGGCGGATCGAGCACGACCGCGTCCGCACCGTCGTGATAGCGAGCCAACCAGCGCGCCACGAGATCGTTGACCACCCGCACGTTCGGAAGGTCGGCCAGGTTGGCCACCGCGGCACGTGCCGCAGCCGGGCTGCTCTCCACGGCGATCACCTCGCCGTCCGGGACCTGCGCGGCGAACGCGCCGGCAAACAGCCCGACGCCCGCGTACAGGTCGAGCACGATGTCCGCCGGTCGCAGGGTCAGGAAGCCCCTCGCCGCGTCGACCAGGGCATCGGGTGCCCCTGGATGGACCTGCCAGAAGCCACCCTCCGGGACCCGGAAGGTCCGGCCCGCGGCGACCTCCTCGTTCGAGGACTGCAGGTCGACACCCTCGACATCCGGCCACTTCTCCGCCACGACCGATGCGACCGGAAGCGACTCGTGAGCGATCAGGCAGTCGGTGATGTGCTCGATCTCGCTGGAGCGATGCCGGTGCAGCCCGGCGATGCCGTCAGGACCGACGGCAAGTCGCATCCGGGTCCGCCAGCCGAGGCCGTCCGTGTCGCCCGGTACCGGTTCGACCACCACCTCGCGTTCGATCCGCGCGATCCGCTGCAACGCTGCCGCGATCACCTCGGCTTTGAGCCGTCGTTGCTCGTCGAGTGCGACGTGCTGCCAGTCGCAGCCGCCACATCGGCCGGGGCCGGCGAAGGCACATGGCGGCGCCACCCGGTGCGGTGAGGCCTCGAGCACCTCAACGGCGTCTGCCCGAAGGAATGACGGCTTCCGCTCGGTGATGACGACGCGCACCCGCTCCCCGGGCAACGCGTGCCGCACGAGAACCGCGCGACCGTCAGGTGCGTGGGCGACGCAGATTCCCCCATGGCCGACTGCGCCGACTTCGAGTTCCATAGAGCCTTCGAGTTCCATAGAGCCTTCGAGGATCACGGAGCCGGAGGGGTCTTCACGTCGACCGGCCGGCGCACGTCGCCGGCCGCCGGTCGATCGACCCCGTGCACGACCTTGCCGGACGACGCGAGCTGATACGGCACGCTCGTGACCATCACGCCGCGCATGAAGAGCAGGCGGCCCTTGAGCCGTAGCGCGTTCTGGTTGTGAAGGATCTGCTCCCACCACTGGCCGACGACGTACTCAGGGATGAAGACCGAGACCACATCGCGCGGGCTCGAGCGGTTGATCTCCTTGATGTACTTGATGATCGGCCGCGTGACCTCGCGGTAGGGCGAGTTGAGGATCTGCAGCGGAACGGGCACCCCGCGGCGCTCCCACTCCTCACGAAGCCTTGCGGTGCCCTCGGGATCGACGTCGACGGTCAGCGCAACCAGGCTGGAGGGCCGGGTGGCTCTCGCGTAGTTGACCGCGCGCAGAGTTGCCTTGTGAACCTTGGACACGAGCACGACAGCGTGGATGCGAGACGGAAGTACGTCGTCACCCTCCTCGGGCACGAGCTCGTCATTGACCAGGTCGTAGTGCTTGCGAATACCGCGCATCATCGCGAAGAGAACGCCCATCGCGACGATCGCGATCCAGGCGCCCTCGGTGAACTTCGAGATCACGATGATGATCAGCACGAGCGACGTCACCACGGCGCCGATCGAGTTGATGACGCGCGACCGCTTCATCTGCCGCCGTCGCGCGGGCTCGTCGGTCAGTGGCAGGTTGCGGTTCCAGTGCCGGATCATGCCGACCTGGCTGTTCACAAAGGACACGAACACCCCGACGATGTAGAGCTGGATCAGCCGCGTCGGCGAGGCCGAGAACGCGATGATCAGCAGCATCGCGAAGGCCCCGAGCAGCAGGATGCCGTTGCTGAAGGCGAGGCGGTCGCCACGGGTGTTGAGCTGGCGCGGCAGGTAGCCGTCGTGGGCAAGGATCGACGCGAGCACCGGAAACCCGTTGAAGGCCGTGTTGGCGGCCAACACCAGGATCAACGCGGTCATCGCCTGCAGGTAGTAGAAGCCGATCGATCCCTTGCCGAACACGGCGATGCCCACCTGGGCGATCACCGTCTTGGGCTCCTGCCCCTTGGGCAGGCCGACCAGGTTGTGCGGGTTCGCCGCGACGTGCACGTGACTGACGATCGCGAGCGCGGTGATCGCCAGGAACATGCTCACCGCGATGCCGCCGAGCAATGCGAGCGTGGTCGCGGCGTTCTTGCTCTTCGGCTTCTTGAACGCGGGAACGCCGTTGCTGATGGCCTCGACACCGGTCAGTGCGGTGCATCCCGAGGCGAAAGACCGAAGCAACAGGAAGGCGAGCGCGAAGCCCGTGTAGTTCTGGGTGTGGACCACGCGGTAGTGCGCGCTCTCCGCCGACAGATGGTGTCCGGTTGCGATCTTGAGCATGCCGACGGTGACCAGCACCGCAACACCAGCGATGAAGGCGTACGTCGGGATCGCGAAGGCGGTGCCCGACTCGCGCACGCCGCGCAGGTTGAGCAGCATGATCACGCCGACCACGCACACCGCGACGACCACGGCATGCCCCTGCAGCGAGGACACCGCGGAGGTGATGTTGGCGACGCCAGAGCTCACCGACACCGCGACGGTCAGCACGTAGTCGACCATCAGCGCGCTGGCGACCGTCAGACCTGCCCTGCCGCCGAGGTTGGTCGTGGCGACCTCGTAGTCCCCACCGCCACTCGGGTAGGCGTGGACGTTCTGCCGATACGACGCGACGACGACGAGCATGAGGAACGCCACGCCCGCCGCGGCGTACCAGGTGAAGTGGATGAGTGACAGGCCGCCCAGCGACAGGACGAGCAGGATCTCCTCGGTCGCATAGGCGACCGAGGACAGCGCGTCACTGGCGAAGACCGGCAGCGCGATCCGCTTGGGAAGAAGCGTCTCTCCGAGCTGGGCACTGCGCAACGGGCGACCGACGAACAGCCGTTTCGATATGTCGCCCAGCGATGGCACCCGGCAAGCGTACGGGCAGCGGCATACACCTGCCGGGAGCCCACGACGCTGCGTGTAGCGTCACGTCGATGCACGTCGTGATCATGGGGTGCGGACGGGTCGGCGCGATGATCGCCACAGGACTCGAAGCCCGCGGCCATTCGGTGGCGGTGGTCGATCAGGAGGCCACCGCCTTCCGTCGGCTCCCGCGTGACTTCGCCGGGCGTCAGGTGGTCGGCGTGGGCTTCGACCGCGACACCCTCATCGAGGCGGGCATCGAGCGGGCCGAGGCGTTCGCCGCGGTGTCCAGCGGCGACAACTCCAACATCCTTTCGGCCCGGGTCGCCCGCGAGACGTTCGGCGTCGACAACGTCGTCGCCCGCATCTACGACCCGCGCCGCGCGGAGGTCTACAGCCGGCTCGGCATCCCAACGGTCGCAACGGTCCGCTGGACCGCCGACGAGATGATGCGCCGATTGCTTCCGGAAGGCGCACACAGCGTCTGGAGCGACCCAACCGGGCACCTCCTGCTCGTCGAGGTGGCCTACGACATCGGCTGGGTCGGCCGGTCGGTACGTGACATCGGCCTCGCGACGGAGAGCGCCCGCGTCGCGTTCCTCACCCGCTACGGCGAGGCGTTCGTCCCCAAGGGAGACAGCGCGCTTCAGGACGGGGACCAGTTGCACCTGTTCATCAAGCGAGGGGACGTCGAGCGCGTCGAGAAGTTCCTCGCTGCGCCACCGAGCGAGCAGCAGTCATGAAGGTCTGCATCGCGGGGGCGGGCAACGTCGGCCGCTCGATCGCGCGTGAGCTCGTCGGCAACGGCCACGAGGTCACGCTCATCGAGCGTGAGCCGAAGGCGTTCAAGACCGACTCCGTGCCCGGCGCGTCGTGGCTGCTCGCCGATGCCTGCGAGCTGAGCTCACTCGAGCAGGCGGATCTGCCGGCCTCCAACGTCGTGATCGCCGCCACGGGCGACGACAAGGTCAACCTCGTGCTCTCCTTGCTCGCGAAGACGGAGTACGGCGTACCGCGTGTCGTTGCCCGCGTGAACCACCCGAAGAACGAGTGGCTGTTCAACGAGTCCTGGGGCGTCGACGTCGCCGTGTCGACGCCGCGCCTGCTGTCCGCTCTCGTCGAGGAAGCCGTCACGGTCGGCGACCTGGTCCGGTTGCTGTCCTTCCGCGAGGGCGAGGCAAGCCTCGTCGAGGTGACGCTGCCACCGGACACGCCGCACGCCGGCACCCGGGTCGGCTCGATCGCCTGGCCCGCGGACGTGACGCTCGTCGCCATCCTGCGCGACACGCACGTGATGGCACCGACCCCCGACGACCCGCTGGAAGCGGGCGACGAGCTGCTGTTCGTCGCCGCGCCCGATCAGGAGCACGCGCTTCACGAGCTGCTCGCAGGCAACCTCACGGCCTCCCCCGCAGCCCCGTCAGCCGGCGGACAGAATCAGCTCGTAGCGGGGGTTGAAGATGACCCGGCGGTCGCCGCTGGTGGTGATCCGGCCGGTGGCGCGTAGCCGCCGACCCGGCGTGATCCCCGCGACCTCGCGGCGGCCGAGCCAGACCAGCGTCACCGTCCCGCTGCCGTCGTAGAGGTCGACCTCGAGGGTCGGAGCGCCGGCGCGCGGACGCAGCGTCAGCGAACGCACGGTTCCCATCACGGTGACCTGCTTGCGGTTCTGGCACTCCGTGACGGCGGTCGCGCCATGAGAGGCCGACTCCTTCTGAAGGTCATGCGCCTCAAGAACGTCATCCTCAGCCCCGAGGCGGCTGACCGCCTTGCGGAGACGCCCCCGCTCGCGATCACGCTGATCCTCCCCGCGTGCCCCCTTGTCGCTCATTGGATCTCCGTGATCTCCGGGCCGCGCTCCCGCAGCTGCAGCCGCGGCGCTTCTTCCGCTTCGGGCTCCTTCTCGACCGCCTGTTCCATGACCTCGCGCGGCAAGTGCAGTGGCAGCGGGTCACGGGGCGCCATGGCGTCGTTGCCGCGCACGACCACGATGCCGCGGAAGACCTCCTCCAGCCGCCGACCCTGCGCGACGTCGGTGGCCGCGGCTCCGGTGAGCAGCCCCCGCAGGAACCACCTCGGGCCGTCCACTCCGACAAAGCGCGCCGGCTGCCCCCCACCCGACTCGCCAGGAATCCGGGCCCGCAGCTCGGTGCCGAACGTGCCCGCGGTGTGCTCGGCGGTGCCGCCGGACTCCGTCAGCGACTCGGCGATCTCGCGACGCACGTCGTCCCACAGGCCGGCCGACCGGGGAGCGGCGAAGGCGTTGACCACGAGCTGGCTCGCGCCATCGACGAGGGCCGCGGCAACGACGACCTCCTCAGCGACCTCGACCCGCAGCTCGATGCCGTCGGGGATAGGTACGGCGAGGCCACCCAGGTCGACCCTCGGCGTCGGATCGTCCTTCGGCACGTCGGCCGCGTCCCACGGGCCGGTGGTCGGACCGCTATCGACAGGCGCCGCCGGTGGCGACTCGGTCTCCTCGTCTGACTGCTCGTCGTCGGCGTCAGCGACATCGTCCAGCGCGACGTCGTCCGCACGAGCCTCATCGACGGTGACCTCTTCGGTCTCGTCGGCCTCGCGGCGTCGTCGGAACACCTCAGCTCACCTCCGGCATGGTGCGTCCATGGTCCGCCCAGCCGGCGGTTGATCCAAAACCGCCCTCGGCACGGACCGAGTCAGGCAGCTCTGCCACCTCGACGAAACGCGCGCGCTCGACCCGCTGGATGACGAGCTGGGCGATCCGGTCGCCTCTTGCGAGGCGCACCGGCTGTCGGGGGTCGAGGTTGACGACGATGACCTGGATCTCGCCGCGATAGCCCGCGTCGATCGTGCCGGGCGAGTTCACCAGCGCCACACCGCAACGAGCGGCCAGACCCGAGCGGGGGTGGACGAAAGCGGCGTACCCCTCCGGCAGCGCGATCGCGGTGCCGGTCGGGACGACAGCACGCTCTCCCGGCGCGAGATCGAGGTCGATGGCGGTGACGAGATCGGCCCCCGCGTCGTCGTCGTGGGCGTAGACCGGAGCGGGCAGCTCAGGGTCGAGACGCTTCAGCAGAACGTCGAGTGTCGGATCGGGCATCGCAGGCGGCACCCTACCGAGACGTTCTCGTCGATTGCTCGCCCGTACCCTTGGGCCCGTGGCGGACCCCTCGTTCGACGAGCGACTCACGGTGCCGTTGCGGTGGTGGCCCGCGCTGAGTCTGATCGTCCTGTTCGGCATCTTCGAGGTCGCGGCAGGCTTCACGATCGTGGTCTACATCCCGGTTGCGCTGTTTCTGATCGGCTTCTTCATCGTTCCGCTCTTTCTCTCGGGCCGCATCAGGGTCAAGGTGCAGGACGGCGTGCTGAGCGCCGGCGACAACGACCTCTCCTTGACGACCGTCACGTCGGTCCAGCCACTCGATCGCGAGGCGACCCGGCTTCGACTCGGACCACAGGCGGACCCGGCGGCCAAGACCGTCGTCCGCGGCTGGGTCGGTTCCTCGGTGATGATGCGCCTGTCCAACCCTCATCCGGTGCCGTACTGGGTCGTCTCGACCCGCCACCCCGAAGAGCTCGCCGCCGCCATCAAGAGCGAGCGAACAGCTACGCGCGCCGACCGCGCCCGCTAACCGCGACGCGCAATCGCCTGGCGCAGCGCCGGGGCGAGGTCTCCGCGCTCCGTCACCACCACGTCGTCGAGGCTCAGCCACGTCGCCAGCAGCCGCAGCTCCGCTGCGAGTGCCTCCGCGGTGTGCTTCGGGGCACCCGACTCGGCCCACGCGGCCTGCACCCGCAGCAGCCCCTCTGCGCGGTCGGACTTCAGATCGACGCGGGCGACGAGTGAGTCACCGAGCAGGAACGGCAGCACGTAGTAGCCATGGATCCGCTTGTGTGCGGGGACGTAGATCTCCACCCGGTAACGGAAGCCGAACAGCCGCTCGGTCCGGTCGCGCTCCCAGATCAGCGGGTCGAACGGCACCAGCAGGCTCGCACCAGCCGCCTTGCGCGGGACGATCGTGCCGGGAACGACGTACGCCGGTTGGGTCCAGCCGTCGACGGCAACCTGTTCGAGCCGGCCGTCCTCGACCAGCTCGGCAATCCGCGGCCGCGCCTCCGGGTTCTTGATCCTGAAGTAGTCCGCGAGGTCGCCGACGGTCCCGACCCCGTGACAGCGCGCGGCGATCATCAGCAGCTCGCGGTGCGCCGTTGCGTCGTCGGGCGTCGGAGCATCGAGCACCCGCGCCGGCAAGACTCGCTCCGGCAGGTCGTAGCGCCGCTCGAAGTTCTTCCGCGAGGCGGTTGTGATCCGCCCGCACCAGAAGAGGTACTCGAGTGCGCTCTTGGCCGGTGACCAGTTCCACCCCCAGTTCTCCGTGCTCCGCGCCGTATCGTCGGCGACCTGGCCGGCCGAGACCGGACCCCGCGCGACGACCTCGGCGTAGACCTCTTCGATGTAACCCGGCCGGTCCGCCGCGATCTGCGCCACGTGGCGCCACGTCCCGATCAGGGCCTCGGCCCGCTTCATCCGCCAGCGCAGCAGCGGATGGAGGTCGACCGGAAGCAGTGCCGCTTCGTGGCCCCAGTACTCGAACAGCTCGCGGTGGCGAAACGCCATGTCGTCGAGCACGCCGACGTCGTACGGACCGAGGCGTGAGTACGCCGGCAGGTAGTGGGCACGTGCCAGCACGTTGACGCTGTCGATCTGCAGCAGCCCGGTGTGGTCGAGCACACGTCGAAGATGTCGCCGGTCGGCAGCAGCGACCGGGCGCTTCGGGAACGATCCGGAGCCGGACAGGCCCTGGGCGGCGATCGCAAGGCGCCGCGCCTGCGCGGCGGTAAGCGGAGTTTGTGGCACCGGCGCATCGTGCCAGGCTGTGCCCATGACTGGGTCATCGACAAGCGCGGACCGGACCGGATCGGCAGCCGCCGAAGCGGCCGCCGCAGACAACAGCGGGAAGCTCGGACACAAAGCCATGGCAGGTGTCGGCGCCGCAGCGACTGCTGCGATCGCCCGCAAGGTCCTGACCACTGGCTGGAAGAAGGCCACCGGCAAAGAGCCTCCGGCTGACCCCGCGCACCCCGATGTGCGTTGGCGTGAGGCCGCCGGCTGGGCCGCCGCATCGGCGGCCGTCGTTGCCGTGGCGCGGCTGTTCGCGCAGCGGCGGGTCGCCGAGACCTGGCGCCGCGCGTCGGGCAACCTCCCACCCGGCATGGGCGACGGCGACTCGTCGGAGTGAGCGGCACCCGGCCCGACGCCGAGGCTGTTGCGTACGCCGGAGTCGTCGGACAGGCCGAGCTGCTACGCGACGGGGCGCTGACCAGCGTTGAGCTCGTCGATCTGCTGCTGGCGCGGATCGCTCGCTTCGAACCGCACCTCAACGCGTTCCGGATCGTGCTGGCAGATCAGGCGCGGTCCGATGCCGCCGCGGCGGACGCCGCACGCCTCGCCGGAGACACCCGGCCGCTGCTCGGCGTACCTGTCGCCCTGAAGGACAACATCGCGCTCGCCGGGACAGCGTCCCGCTTTGGCACGGGCTCGCCCGAACCCGTGGACGCCGAGGACAACGAGCTGACCCGGCGGATCCGCGACGCGGGCATGGTGATCGTCGGCAAGACGCACCTGCCTGAGCTCGCAATGTGGGCAGCGACCGAGTCCCGCCACGACGGCATCAGCCGCAACCCCTGGAGTCTGGATCGCGTGCCGGGCGGCTCGAGCGGCGGATCTGCCGCGGCCGTCGCAGCCGGCCTGGTGCCTGCGGCGCATGCAACCGACGGGCTCGGCTCGATCCGGATCCCCGCATCGTGCTGCGGACTGGTCGGGCTCAAGGCCACGCATGACTTCCTGCCGATCGCCCCTCACTGGCACGGCCTGTCCCATGCCGGCTTCGTCACGCGCTCAGTCCGTGACACCGCGGTGCTGCTCGACACGTTGAGCGAAGGCGCGCCTCGACTGCTCGACGCGACGATCGCGCCGCCACCGCCGCTGCGGATCGCGGTGTCGGCCAAGCCGGTCTCGCCGACGCGGATCCATCCGGAGGTGCGAGCTGTCCATCAGCGCACCGCCTCGATGCTCCGCGACCTCGGCCACACCGTGATCGAGCGCGATCCGGCGTACGGCGCTGCGCTGGCGATGTCCAACTCGGTGCGTTACCTCGCCGGTGTCGGTGAGGACCAAGCGGGGCTGGCCGACCCGCGGGCGACGGAGCGGCGTACCCGGGTGCTCGCCGCCCTGGGGCGCCGGATCCCCGGGCGAGCAGTCGGTTGGGCGCGGACCGCCGGCGACGACTTCGGCGCGCGGATGGCGGCGTTCTTCGACGACGTCGACCTGCTGCTCACCCCGACGATGCCGGTCCTTCCCCGCCTCGCGGGCCAGCTTTCGTCGCGCGGCACGATTCGTACCCTCGGCCTGATGCTGCCGTGCGCGGCGTTCACCGGGGCCTGGAACGCGGCAGGGCTGCCAGCCGTCAGCCTTCCCGTCGGTACGACGTCGACCGGCGTACCGATCGGGGTTCAGCTGATCGGCCCGTCAGGCGGCGAGGACCTTCTGCTCGGCGTCGCGGCCGGCCTTGAGACGGCTGCCGGATGGGTTGACCGGCGAGTCGGCGAGCCGGAGGCGTACCCGCCACTAACGTGATCGGCGTGGTGCAACGGGGGGCGGTCCGGACCCTCGCCGCCATCCCGAACCTCGACGCGCTGTTCGCCGCGCGGCTGCACCAAGGCGTCAAGTCCGCGCTCGCTGACGAGACCGGATCAGTGGTGTTCGATGCGCCACCGGTCGGGGCGTGGACGGTCCGCTTCAACCAGGGTCGGGTGCACTGGAGCCGTGGACGCTCCCGGCACGCCCGCGCCGTCATCACCGCGGACCCGTCGACGCTGGCGTCGGTGCTGGAGGGCCGGATCTCGGGCGTCGCCGCCTATCTGGACCACGGCCTGACCGTCCGGGGCGATCTCGCGCTCGCGTTGCAGATGGACGGCGCCTTCGATGTCGGCGAGCGTCCGGTTTCGCACCCGGTGATCAAGGCGACGACCGTGCTCGGCGCCCGGGCGTCGTACCTCGAGGCCGGTCCAGCGGACGCGCCGCCGGTGATCCTGACCCACGGCCTCGGGGCCACGAACGCGTCGATGTTGCCGCTCGTGCCCGACCTGGCGCGCGACCACCGGGTGATCGCCCCGGACTTCCCCGGATTCGGTGCGTCCGCTGCGCCGCGTTGGCGTTACCGTGCCGGCGATCTCGCGACGTGGGTGCGCGCTTTCGCGGATGGGATCGGGGCGCGGCGACCGACGTTGATCGGAAACTCGTTGGGCGGGCGCGTCGCCATCGAGGTCGGGCTGATCGCACCGGACGCCGTCGACAAGCTGGTGCTGCTGTGCCCGTCGCCGGCGTTTCGCCGCTTTCGGCAGCTGGCGCCGCTGGTGCGTTTGCTGCCGCCCGATGCGGTCTTGGCGCCTTCGCTGCTCCCCCACCGGGCCGTTGTGGCGATAGTGCGGACGTTCTTCGCCGATCCCGACCGGCTGCCACAGCCCTGGTATGACTCAGCGGCGGACGAGTACATCCGCGTGATGGGTGACTACCGGCACCGCCGGGCCTTCTATGCGGCGCTGCGCGAGATCTACCTCGACCCGCCGTACGGCGCGGACGGCTTCTGGGATCGGCTGCCCGCCTTGGCCACGCCATCGCTGTTCGTGTGGGGCGACCGCGACTGGCTGGTGCCGTGGGCGTTCGCGGAGCACGTGACGCGCGCGCTCCCGCAGGCCCAGTCCGTCGTACTCAAAGACTGCGGCCACGTCCCCCAGTTCGAGCTGCCCGACGAGACCACCGCATTGGTCCGCACCTTCCTCGACTCCTAGCCCAGCAAAGCTCCTTTACTGGGCAAATCTGCCAAGCAAAGTTCCGCTACCTGGGAGAATCGCCACGTAAAGGAGCTTTGCTGGGCTAGGTAGCTGGACCGCGCCGGATGATTTCCACGCCTGACGGCATCCCGCGGCCCTTGTGTCGCAGATAGCAGGTTTCTAGCTCGGCGATCACTGCCCTGCCTTCGCGACTCTGACGCCGCGGAGAGTTGTGGAGCACCACCAGGTCAGCGGTGACCATCCCGTCGCTGCGTCGTTGCATGTCCTCGAACGGATCCTCGTCGGCGTGATATTTGCGCCCGTTCGTTTCGTGCACTAGGCCTGCGTCCTCAAAAAGTGCATCGGGGCTCACAAGCTGTCCGTCGGGCAGGCGAAGCAGACAGTTCCAAAGGGGCTCGGGAAGGACCCGACTGCGACGCACCAGCTCGCGGAAGTCGTCTTCGGGAAGCGAACGCACGCCTCGTTCCAACTTGGTGAGTACACGATTCAGCCTTGGCCGACCCCGAGCTGGACCACGTGCGGCTTCCTCACCAAGTTTCGAGAGGTCAACCAGGCCGCGCTGCACGGCGGCCGACGCGACAGCAAGTGCGGATCGAGCGTCCGACGACCGCAGCACGAAATCCGCCAATGCGCGATGCGGCGGCGCCACGGGAAAGCCCGCGACGGTGCGAGGCGGAGGCAGCCGAGTCGTGCGTCGTACTACGAGGAAGTCGCGGGAAGCGCGCTTCACCTCATTCGGGACTATCACCCGCACAAACGGGTCAACCGGTAGATCGGGAACGCCGTACAGGTCGAGCGCGTCGCGATCGGAAAGCATCGACTGCTCACCTGCACGCAGCAAGGCCGCACGTCGGCGTTGGCGAAGGGTTAGCGGACCGGGCCCGGTCAGGTAGACGCCGGGCAGCGCCACCAACCAATGACGACCCAATCGAGTGTTGAGCTCGTCTTCAGTCAGCTCATCCAGCGCCTGGCGGCGGGTAAGCAGACCGTCCTGTGAAGCAGCGACACCACTCGCGACCATAAGCATCTTGCGAGGCTGGCTGACGCGGAACCGACGCCACGCCTGGCATGCGCAAGTTGTGCGCGACGCCGGGCCCCCGGCTAGATGTGTATGAGCAGCCGTCCAAGCAAAGGAGCGTTGCTAGGCAGATTGGCCCAGCAAAGGAGCGTTGCTAGGCAGAACCGCCGGGCAAAGGAGCTTTGCTTTGTCCCAGTCAGCTGCGGAGGTCTTTGCAGATTTGCTCGCCGAGGCGGCGGGTTTGCCTGGCGTTGAGGCCGGCGCTTGCCACTGCCCCGGTCAGCAGCGGGAGCACCGACATCGCGTTCTCCCCGGCCCGCCGTACGACGCGGCGCCGCAGCGCTCGCCCGGCCGCCCCGCTGAGCATCCCCGCGGCGCCGTCCCCGGCGCCATGCGCCAGTGCGCGTCGGCGAGTCCACGCGCCGAGGTACGCCGCGGTCCGCACGGCCGGCGTGCCAACCGCAGGCCTTCGGTAGACCTCATGCAGCTCGGCCACCAGCTTCAGCTCGACGGCGATCACGGCCACCGTCTCAGCCGCGACCTGCACCGGCGAGGACAGCAGAAGCGGTGGCGCCGCGAACTCGAGAGACGACACCACCCCCGCGGCAGCGCCGATCGCGCCCGTGGCCCGAGCGGCGTTCTCGATCAGCGCCGTTGCCAGCTCATCCCCGACAAGACCGTCGTGGTGGGAAGACAGCGTCGGCAGGTCCCGGACGGGCACGTGCGGCGCGATCTCGGTGACGGTGTCGGTGAGCCACTGACCACTGGCGACGGCTGCGGCTCCGGCGCGCCGAGCGCTCCCGCCGAGCACCACCGCAAGGCGTCGAAGCAGAGCCGCGCGGCTGCGGCGGTCGAGAACACCGCCCTCAAGCAGGCGAGCGAGCAGGCCCGGCGCTTCAGCGCCGGGATCAACCGTGGAGTCGGCCTCGGTCAGGCCGCGCACTCCCGGCAGATGCCCTTCTTCTCATCAGCGAGCTGGCTGCGGTGGCGGACCAGGAAGCAACGGCGGCAGGTGAACTCGTCTGCCTGCTTCGGGACCACCCGGACCGTCAGCTCCTCGCCGGACAGATCCGCACCAGGAAGCTCCAGCGACTCGGCGAGCTCCGCCTCGTCGACGTCGACCGCACCTGCCTGCGCGTCGCGACGAGCCTTGAGCTCCTCGATGCTGTCCTCACTGACGTCCTCGTCAGTGGTACGTGGTTGGTCGTAGTCCGTCGCCATCGTGTCGTCCTGCCGTCCCTGCTTGTTTTCTTCGATCCCTGGGAGTCGTCGTGAACCTCAACGCCTCGGCCGCGGATTTATGCCCACGCCGCGCGATTCTTCACCCGCGCCGGCGCACGGTACCTGATCGCGCTGACGATATGGCGGTCCGGGGGTTAAGACTTGCCCTCCGTTAGGGCAGGATGCGCTGCGACAAAGGAGGCCGCGTGGCCGTGTACGCCCTGGGTGATCTGGTGCCCGTGATCGCCGACACCGCGTACGTCCACCCCGACGCAACGGTGATCGGGAGCGTGACGATCGGCGAGTACTCGAGCATCTGGCCCGCGACGGTGCTGCGCGGCGACTACGGCGAGATCTCGGTCGGTGACCGTACGTCGGTCCAGGACGGGACCGTCATTCACGCCACGCACGACCTGGCCACGCGCATCGGCAGCGACTGTGTGATTGGTCACAACGCCCATCTCGAGGGGTGCACGATCGAGGACAAGGCCCTCGTGGGATCGGGCTCGATCGTGCTGCATCGGGCGGTGGTGCGCTCGGGCGGTCTCGTCGGGGCCGGCGCCGTCGTGGCAGGCGGCACGGAGGTGCCGTCCGGCGCCATGGCCCTCGGGATCCCCGCCAAGATCAGGCCGGACGCGGTGACGCCGGAGATGATCCAGCTCGCCGTCGACGTCTACGTCGAGAACGCACGGCGCTACCCCAAAGAGCTCCGCCGCCTCGACTGAGCGCAGCGCCCCGGGCATCGGCGGATGCTTTCTACCGGCTCGCGAGCACCAGCGCGGCGAGAACAATCGCACCGCTGATCGCGACGCCCAACAGCACGCCTTCTGCCGCGCTCCAACGACTTCGTCGCGTTCGGGTCCTCACCGACGGGCGGCGCGGCGGCCCTGCGGATTTGGGAAGTCTTGGATTCTTACGACCGGCGTGCGGATGGTCCTCGTCGTAGGTCGCGCGGCGGCGCGGATCGCCGAGGACGGTGTACGCATCGGCCGCAAGACCTCGCCGCGGATGATCCGGCGGGCAGTTGTCGCGCCACCACTGCCAAGCAGCTCGAAGCGTGGGAGCCGTCGCAGCCCGGTGCACGCCCAAATCGGCATATAGATCCCGCACCAGACAGTTTTCGGCGCGACCGTGCCGACTGTTTAGCCAACGGACTTGTGACTGGTCCCGGGCTTGGTCGCGGACCTGGTTGGCGAGTCGATACTGTGCACCGAACCTCATTCGGATCACAGAAGGCGGTCGGTCGTGGACTTCACAGACACTCCTGCCGAGGCCGCGTTCCGCGCCGACCTGCGCGACTGGCTGGCGAGCGCGCTGCCCGAGGGCTCCGCAACCCGTCGACCCGCCGTCGGCCGCTGGGACGAGTCCGAGAGCCGGATCTGGAGCAAGAAGCTCTACGACGCGGGCTACGTCGGCATCACCTGGCCCCGGGAGTACGGCGGCGGCGGACACCCACACGAGTTCCAGGGCATCTACCTCGAGGAGAGCGCCCGCGCCGGCGCACCCGACCACATCGGCGGCATCGGCCTCGGCATGGCCGGCCCGACGATCATCGCCTGGGGCTCCGACGAGCAGAAGAAGCGCTACCTTACGCCCCTGCTGTCCGGCGAAGAGGTGTGGTGCCAGGGGTTCTCCGAGCCCGGCAGCGGATCGGACATGGGGGCCGCCAAGACCCGTGCGGTACTCGATGGCGACGAGTGGGTCGTCAACGGCCAGAAGGTGTGGTCGAGCTGGGCGCACATCGCCGACTGGTGCATCCTCGTCGTCCGCACCGATCCCGACGCCGAGAAGCACCGCGGGCTGTCCTTCCTGCTGGTGGACATGCACACGCCTGGAGTCGAGGTACGCCCCCTACGGCAGATCACCGGCGACCCGGAGTTCAACGAGATCTTCTTCACCGACGTCCGCGTCCCACGCGAGTCGATGCTCGGCCAGCCAGGCGAAGGCTGGAACGTCGCCATGACCACGTTGCTGCACGAGCGCGGCACCCTTGGCTTCGCCCTGACCGCCGGCCTGGAGAAGGCCGTGAACCGGCTGATCCAGATCGCAATGGAGGCGGGTCCGGATGGCAGCCGACCCGCCGACGATCCTGTCGTCCGTGACGAGATCGCCCAGTTCTGGATCGACCTGCAGGGCCTGCGCTTCACGAACTACCGGTCGCTGACCACGCTGCAGAAGACTGGCGTACCCGGCCCGGAGGGGTCGATGGCCAAGCTGCACTGGAGCGAGACCAACCAGCGGCTCACATCATTCGCCCAGAACCTGCTGGGGTTGACCGCCCAGCTCGACGCCGACGGCGCGGTCTGGGACGGGTTCTGGACCTACAACCAGCTGCGCAGCCGCGGCAACACCATCGAGGCGGGGACGTCAGAGATCCTTCGCAACATCATCGCGGAGCGGGTCGTCGGCCTGCCGAGATCCCGCTAGCCCCCGCCTCAACCAGCACAGCCGCGTTAGGAGCATCAGAGATGGACTTCGCATTCTCCTCGGACCAGGAGCTGCTGCGCGCCGCAGCACGCGAGTACCTCGCCGACCGCTGCCCCAACGAGCGGATGGTGGCGCTGGCCGAGTCCGAAGCGGGTACGGACCCCGCCGACTGGAAGGCGCTCGCCGAGATGGGCTGGCTCGACCCCGAGCTCGGCCTGCTCGAGCACGCCGTGCTGGCCGAGGAGACCGGCTCGGCGCTGCTTCCGACGCCGTGGTGGTCCACCGTAGCGCTGACCTGGCCGCTGCTCGACGACGACCTCCGCGGCGCCATCGCGGCGGGCGAGCGCAGCACGACCCTCGCCTGGGCGGAGACAGGCGGCCCCGGGACGATCGCGCAGGCCGCCGCCAACAGCACCGTGACGGCCTCCGGCGGCTCGCTCACCGGCACCAAGGTCACGGTGCCGGACCTGACAAGCGTCACGGACGTGATCGTGGTGGCCGACGGCGGCCTGTACGCCGTCGACGTCGCCGCTCATCCCGAGACGGTCGTCGGACGCTCGACGATCGACAAGACCCGCCGGCTCGGCGAGCTGCACCTCGACGGAACGCCGGCACGCAAGCTCGAGGCTCCGCTTGAAGCACTTGGCGACGTACGTCGCCGCGCTATCGCGCTGGCAGCCTGCGAAGCCACCGGAGTCGGTCAACGCGCACTCGACATCGCCGGGGCGTACACGAAGGAGCGCCAGCAGTTCGGGCGCATCATCGGGACCTATCAGGGCGTGTCGCACCGCGTCGCCAACACCTATGTGGCGGTCCAGCTCAGCCGCTCATTGGCCTACTGGGCGTCCTGGGCGGTCAGCGCAGGCGATGCCCAAGCCGACCTGTCGGTCGCCGCCGCGAAGGCGACCGCGGGCGAGAACTCGGTATTTGCCTGCGAGGAGGCGATCCAGGTGCATGGCGGGATCGGCTTCACCTACGAGCATGTCCTGCACCGCTACTACAAGCGAGCGCAGTGGATCAACGGCTTCGAAGGCCCTGGTCGACAGCACCGAGCGGCGATCGCCGATAGGCTGCTCGGTCCCGCCGCCTGAGTCAGGCGAAGCGGTTTGCCATGAGGATCACGTCGCGGACGTACCACCAGGCGTGGTTGTAGCTGAAGATCGCGTCGTCGAGCGAGGTGCCGCCCCGTCCCGCGCCGACCGCGCAGAGGTAGCGCGCGGCTGAGAACACGGCGTCGACGGGGTCATTGATGTCCGCGCGGCCGTCCCCGTCGGCGTCGTACCCCCAACGCGCCCAGGTCGACGGAATGAACTGCATCGGGCCGGACGCGCCCATGGACGAGGTGTGGACGTTCTCGCCGTTTCGCGTCTCGAGCGTGCCGATGCCCGCGAGGACCGTCCACGGCAGCCCCGGGCAGGTCGTCGCGGCGCGCCGATAAAGATCGAGGTACGACGCGGGGATCAGCTGGCGGGCGTACGCGCTGGACGCCGCCTGGTCGATCGGCGCGGCGCGCGTGACCACCACCCGTGCGGAGCCGCCGAGCGTCTGGCGGACGTCATTGTGCAGCTGGGCGAGTGAGATCCGCGGGGCGACGACCAGGAGCTCGCGCTTCGGCGACAGCCCGAGCTGGCGTGAGGCGGCAGAGACGACCATGCCCTGCGCGCCCGGCAGACCGATCGTCGCGAAGGCGCCGAGCCGCAGCGGCAGCTGGAGCTTGTGAGCGCCGTGGACCGCGACGGTCTTGCCGAAATCACGATGCAGGTGCCGGCTGTCGGCGAAGCCGACAGTGAGCTCGCCGCGCGCAATCGACTTCCACAACGGCGTCGAATGCGCGGTGAACGACGGCGTGAGCGCCCTGATGTGCGCCAGCGGCACACCGATCACATGCAGCCGGCGGCTGCCGATCCGCAGCTCGCCGCGATCGAGCACAACGACCGACCGCACGCCGAGTCGGTGGCGCAGCCGCGTCACCTGAGCGGGCCGGGCGCTGTGCCGCAGCAGCACAGCCGCATCGGGCGGAGTGAGCTTGTGGACCTCGGTGACGGTCGCCACGGGTGCACCGACCGGGCGCGTCGCGGCGACGGCCTGCGTATGGGCGGTGGAAGGATGTCCTACCACCTGGGTGATCGCGACAGCAGCGGTAGCCGCGACGACCGAGAGCGCAAGCGTGCCCACGCCGACGGACGCAATCGTCCGAACGCGCGGAACCCTAGGCACTAACCCTCCCAGTGAGCGTCGCACCCTCGGCGACGTCGTCGGCGGCACTTTGCTGTGCCCACCCGGGCGCCTTCGGCGCACTTGGCGCACTTCTATTGCTCCGAGGACACCAAAAGTTCATGCAATGCGTCAAATAGCGCCGGATTGGCCGCCAATGTCGTATTTCTACCAGGAGACCTTCCTGATAAACCCTCCACCCGCGCTCCGGCTTCGCGAGCGACCAGTCCGCCTGCCGCCCAGTCCCATGGATACATCCCCGCCTCGAAGAAGGCGTCGAGCTGTCCACAGGCCACGGCGCAGAGGTCGAGCGCGGCCGACCCGGCCCGGCGGATGTCCCGTACGGCGGGCAGCAACGTCGGCATCGCGGCCGCCTGGACGCGCCTCAGCGCCACTTCGTAGTTGAACCCCGTCCCGACCAGGGACAACGCCGGATCGGCCTGCTGCGAGCAGCTGAGCCGCTCCCCGTCGCGGAACGCCCCGCCGCCGGCAACCGCCGTATAGGCACAGCGGCGCTCGACGTCCACCACTACGCCGCAGACGGTCACGCCGTCGACCTCGGCCGCCACCGACACCGCGTAATGCGGGATCCCGTAGAGGTAGTTCACGGTGCCGTCTAGCGGGTCGACCAGCCAGCTCACCCTGCTCGTGCCGTCTCGGCCACCGCCCTCCTCACTCACGACGGCGTCGTCTGGGCGCGCCGCGACGAGCCCGTCGAGGATGACGCGCTCAGCCGCCTTGTCCATCACCGTCACGACGTCAGTCGGACTGGATTTGGTGGTCACGCCCAGCTCCGCCGGGCGCTCACGAAGCACCGCGGCGGCTGCCTGAGCCAGCCCGACCGCCAGCTCGAGCAGCTCCGCCGGGTCGGGCGAGCTCAGCGCGCGGTCTTCCTCGCGGGGACCTTCTTGGCGGGCACGATCTTGGCAGGTGCGATCTTGGCGGGAGCCTTCTTGACCGCTGCCTTCGTCGCTGTGACCTTCTTGGCCGGAGCCGCCCGGCGAGCCGGAGCGGCCGCCTTCTTGGCGGGCACAGGCGCGGACACTGCCATCGCCGGGTGCTTGATCGGACTCGGCCCGTCACCGCCGGCCGGCCCGACCGCCGTACGAGTGGTGCCCTTGAACAACCCGATCTTGTTGCCGAGGAACACCAGCGGGTCGTACTTGCGGTCGACCACGCGCTCCTTCATGGGGATGATCGCGTTGTCGGTGATCTTGATGTGCTCCGGGCAGACCTCGGTGCAGCACTTGGTGATGTTGCACAGGCCGAGACCCTCGTCCTCCTGAGCCATCTTCTGCCGGTCGACGGTGTCGAGCGGATGCATGTCCAGCTCGGCGTACCGGATGAAGAACCGCGGGCCGGCGAAAGCGGGCTTGTTCTCCTCGTGATCACGAACCACGTGACAGGTGTTCTGGCACAGGAAGCACTCGATGCACTTGCGGAACTCCTGGCTCCGCTCGACGTCGACCTGCTGCATCCGATACTTGCCGCCGGCGTTGTCCGACGGCGGCGCGAACGCGGGCACCTGACGCGCCTTCTCGAAGTTGAAGGACACATCGGTGACGAGGTCACGGATCACCGGGAACGTCCGCATCGGAGTCACCGTGACCGTCTCCTCCGGCGCGAAGGTGGACAGCCGCGTCATGCACATCAGGGCGGGCCTGCCGTTGATCTCCGCACTGCACGAACCGCACTTGCCCGCCTTGCAGTTCCACCGGACCGCCAGGTCGCTCGCCTCGGTCGCCTGCAGCCGGTGCAGGGCGTCGAGGACGACCTCGCCGTCCTCGACGGGCACCGTGTAGTTGACGAAGTCCCCGCCAGAAGCGTCGCCACGCCAGATCCGCATCAACAGGTCACGGGCCGAGCTCATCTTGGGGCCCCCGGCGCGTCGTGGAGCGAAGCGGAGCGACGTGCTGGGGTATTCATTTGGCGGGCTCCTCGAACAGCTTGGCGAGATCGGCGGGCATCTTCGGCAGCGGCTTGCGCGTGATCGCGACCTTGCCGTTCTTCTCGGTGACGATCAGGTTGACCGTGCCCCACTTCGGGTCCGTCTTCGGGAAGTCCTCGCGGGTATGGCCGCCACGACTCTCCTTGCGTTCGAGCGCGGCCTTGCCGACCGCCTCGGAGACCAGAAGCATCGATCGCAGGTCCAGCGCAGTGTGCCAGCCCGGGTTGTAGGCCCGGCCACCCTCGACGGTGATGTTGGCCGCTCGCGCCTTGAGCGCCGCGACCTCCTTGAGCGCCTGCTCCATCTCCTTCGCGGTCCGGATGATCCCGACCAGGGCGAACATCTGCTCCTGCAGCTCGTGCTGGATCGCGTGCGGGTTCTCGCCGCCCGCACTCGCAAACGGAGCGAGGGCGGCCGCTTCAGCGGCCGCAACCGATGCGACCGTCGCCGCGGGGCGCTTCGGAAGCTTCTCGGCGTACGCCGCGGCGCTCTCGCCGGCTCGCTTGCCGAAAACCAAGAGGTCGGACAGCGAGTTGCCGCCAAGGCGGTTCGAGCCGTGCATGCCGCCCGAGCACTCACCGACGGCGTACAGGCCGGCAACACTCGCCGCCTGGGAGTCGGCGTCGACCTCGACGCCGCCCATCACGTAGTGACAGGTCGGTGCGACCTCCATCGGCTCGACCGTGATGTCGACATCCGCCAGCTCCTTGAACTGGTGGTACATCGACGGCAGCCGCTTGTGGATGTCAGCAGCACTTCGCCGGGTCGCGATGTCGAGGTAGACCCCGCCGTGCGGTGAGCCGCGACCCGCCTTGATCTCGGAGTTGATGGCCCGCGCGACCTCGTCGCGGGGCAGCAGCTCCGGCGGCCGGCGGTTGTTGATGTGGTCGTCGTACCAGCGGTCGGCCTCTTCCTCGGTGTCGGCCGTCTCCGCTTTGAAGTAGTCGGTGATGTAGTCGAACATGAAGCGCTTGCCCTCGGAGTTGCGCAGCACCCCACCCTCGCCACGCACCGACTCGGTGATGAGCAGGCCCCGGACCGACAGCGGCCAGACCATGCCGGTCGGGTGGAACTGGATGAACTCCATGTTGATCAGCGAGGCGCCCGCCTGCAGCGCCAGTGCGTGCCCGTCGCCGGTGTACTCCCAGGAGTTGCTCGTGACCTTGAACGCCTTGCCGATGCCACCGGTCGCGAGGATCACCGACGGCGCGTTGAGCTGGATGAAGGATCCGGTCTCACGCCAGTAGCCGAAGGCGCCGGCGACCCGGGCGCCGTCCTTGAGGATCTCGGTGATCGTGCATTCCATGTAGACGTCGATGCCGAGGTCGACCGCGCGCTGCTGAAGGGTGCGGATCATCTCCAGGCCGGTGCGGTCACCGACGTGAGCGAGCCGCGCGTAGCGGTGACCACCGAAGTCGCGCTGCGAGATCTTGCCCTCGGCGGTGCGGTCGAACAGCGCGCCGTACTCCTCGAGCTCCCAGACCCGCTCGGGCGCCTCCTGCGCGTGCAGCTGCGCCATGCGCCAGTTGTTGAGCATCTTCCCGCCGCGCATGGTGTCGCGAAAGTGGACCTGCCAGTTGTCCTCGGGCCAGACGTTGCCCATGGACGCGGCAATGCCGCCCTCTGCCATGACGGTGTGGGCCTTGCCAAGCAGCGACTTGGTGACGATTGCGGTGCGGGCGCCGGCCTCGTGCGCGGCGATAGCCGCCCGCAGGCCCGAACCGCCGGCGCCGATGACGACGACGTCGTAGTCGTGAACTTCATGCGCCATCAGTGCATCGCCCCGAAGACGTGGTGGTAGTCGTGCAGGTTGTTGGTCGCGACGAGGCGGACGTATAGATCAACCAAGGCAATCCAGACCAGTGACAACCACGCCCAGCGGATGTGGTGCTTGTTGAGCCAGGACACCGCCGTCCACCACTTGTAGCGGAGCGGGTGCTTCGAGAAGTGGTTGATTCGTCCCGCCGTGATGTGTCGGCAGGAGTGGCAGCCGAAGGTGTAGCCGAGGATCAGCACGGCGTTGACGACGTACAAGAACGACCCGACGCCGATCTGGAAGTGGTCGCCGCCCGACTTGGAGATGAACGACTCGACCGCGTCATAGGTGAGGATGCCGCTGAGAATCGCCGCGAAGTACCAGGAGTAGCGGTGGATGTTCTGGACCAGCAGCGGGAAGCGGGTCTCGCCGGAGTACTTCTTGTGCGGCTCGGACACAGCGCACGCCGGAGGCGATAGCCAGAACGACCGGTAGTACGCCTTGCGGTAGTAGTAACACGTCGCCCGGAAGCTCAGCGGGAAGATCAGGATCAGCAGCGCCGGCGAGACCCAGCCGCCGATGTTCCAGGCCGCCCACCGAGCCCCCGGCGGGCACGAGTTGGTCAGACACGGCGAGTAGAACGGCGAGAGATACGCGTGGCCGGCGTAGATGTTGTGGTGGTCGAACGCCGCCCAGGTCGAGTAGACGATGAACGCGCTGAATCCGATAAACGTCACCAGCGGCAGCAGCCACCAGCGATCCGTTCTGAGCGTTTTTGCCTGGATCGCCGCTCGGGCGGTCGAGCGTTCCTGCGCCACTGTCTCAGTCGCCATATCGCGGCGGCCGTCCCTTCTCAAAACTCACGTCTGTGCGGCGTCCCCCGCACCGACGGATGACCTTATCTTCGCCCCCTCCGTGTGTTCTCCGTCACCCCGCCGGTGTGTGGTTTCTCACGAGCTTTGTTACATCCGCAATAACACTCGGCGCGCCGCGGAATCGCAGTTGCACCCGTGGTGTTGTATGGGGTGATGAACGCGACCGAGACTGCGGCACCTCCGCTATCCCCGGCCGACCGCTGCGACCGATGCGGGGCCCGGGCGATTGTGCGCGCCGTCCTGCCCGGCGGCGGAGATCTGCTCTTCTGCGGCCACCACGGTCGTGAGCACGCGGATCGGTTGCGTCAGGTCGCCGTGGAGATCCACGACGACGAGGGTGCCCTCACCGACGCCTAGACAGCCACAGGTCCTCGACCTGTCTGCGCAGCCAGCGCTCCACGTCGTAGTCACGCACCGCTTGCGCCGCACCGGCGAGCATCCCGCGCCGTACCTCGACGTCCATCCCGAGCGCCTCGACGATTGCCTCAGCCTGTTGCTGGATGTCGAACGGATGGACCGTCAGCGCGAAGTCCCCTAGCTCCTCGTGCGCCCCTGCGTTCTCGCTCAGCAACAGCACGCCGTCCCGCACGTTCGCCAGCACCGCCTCTTTGGCGACCAGGTTCATCCCGTCGTTGACCGAGTTGACAACGAGTACGTCGGCCACCTGGTACGCCGCGACGGCGAACGCGAGGTCTTCCTGCAACCGCATGTCGATCGGCTGCCACCCTCCGGTGCCGTGCCGCGCGTTGACCTCCGCGACGATCCCACCAACAGCGGCGAGGTAGTCGCCGTACTCCGGGACATCAGTCCGGCTGGGCATCAGCGAGGCAAGAAAGGTGACCCGTCCGACGAGTTCCGGATGCTGGGTCAACGCGAGGTCGAACGCCTGAAAACCGCGGACGATGTTCTTCGACGGGTCCGTTCGGTCGACCCGGATGATCAGCGCCTTGTCGTGGCCATCGGCATCTTGACCCAGGTGCTGCGCGGTGAGCGCCACGCGGTGCCGCGCCACCTCTTCGCTGACGGCCAGCTTCTCCAGCGCGTCGACGTCCACCGAGACGGGATAGTGGCGGGCAGCAACCCGCCGCCCGTCGACCTCCACGATCCCCGCCTCCATGTCGACCGGCAGGTCGAGCAGCTCGCGCGCGCAGGCCAGAAAGTTGCGCGCGAACCGCCGCGTGTGAAAGGCGACGACATCGCAGCCAAGCAGCCCGCGAAGCAGCGGCTCTCGCATGGCAGGCGGTAGCACCCGCCACTCGTCCGGGCTCGGCCACGGGATGTGCACGAAGTGGCTGATCACCGCTTCCGGGCACCTGCGGCGAACCAGCTCTCCGACCAGATAGAAGTGGTAGTCCTGCAACAGGACCAGCGCGCGGCCACCGCGGGCCTCGACCTCCTCGGCCACCGCATCCGCGAACTGCTCATTGACCGACACATAGCCCTCGTCGTAGGCCCGACGGGTCTCCGCAGTGAACGTCGGCGCTGTCGACAGACCGTAGAGACCGTGTTGGACGAACCACAGCAGTGGATTGGCGATCTGCGTGTAGAACGCCTCGTGCCGCTCCGCATCGACCTCGACGTACCGGACGCTGATCGTCGGCCCGACGTCGTCGTCGCTGTCGGCGTCGACGATTTGCGGCTCGGGATCGAACGCGATCTCGACCGAGTGGCCCTCGTGCTCCGTCGCCACGACCGCATCGGCCTTGGTGGCGGCCGCGCACACCCACACCGCGTCGTCGAGGTGCTCGGCGAGACCCATCAAAGCCGTGACCAGGCCACCCGCGCTGCGCTTGACCGTCACGCCGGAGGGAGTGCGCTGAAACGACGCCGGCCCGCGATGGGACAGCAGAACGACGGGGAGATCGATGGGGGGCACAGCTACTACATGCCCCGCACGGCGTTACGCGATGCGCGCGGTCCAGCGGCCATCATGGGAAAGAACGCGCAACGGCATCCCGAACGTCGCGGAAAGCGCAGCCGACGTCAGCGTGCTCGTGACCGGACCGGCAGCGACGAGACGACCCTCTCGGAGCAGCAACACGTGCGTCGTACCCGCAGGCACCTCTTCGATGTGGTGGGAAACCATCACCTGCACGGGTCCATCGGGATCCTGAGCAAGCCGGCTCAGCGTCCTCAGCAGCGCTTCCCGGCCGCCGAGATCGAGTCCCGCAGCGGGTTCGTCGAGCAGGAGGACCTCGGGATCCGTCATCAGGGCCCGCGCCAGCTGGACGCGCTTTCGCTCGCCTTCGGACAAGGTGCCGAACCGGCGCTCGAGGAGCAGCCGCGCGCCGACCCAAGCGAGCAGATCGCAAGCGCGTGCCACGTCACCGGCGTGGTAGTCTTCGCCGCCACGGCGAACACTCGCCTGCGAGGCCGTCAGCACCAGGTCGATCACGAGCTCGTCGGCCGGCAGCAGATCGGCGAGCGACGCACTTGCCCAGCCGACGCGAGGCAGCAGCTCGTCGAGATCGGCCTCGTCGAGGTATTCACCGAGTAGCTGCACTCGTCCACTCGTGGGCAGCACCGATCCGGCAAGTGCGCCGAGCAGCGTGCTCTTGCCGGCGCCGTTGGCGCCGAGGACGACCCAGCGTTCGCCTGCCTGGATGGTCCAGTCCAGCGCCTGCAACGTCACGGTGCCGCCGCGGCGTACCTCAACCGACTCGAGGCGCGCGACAGCGTCGGCGCGATGCAGATCGAGTGCGACGCTCACGTACCGAAACGCTAGTTGCAGATGTTGCGGATGTCCGGTTAGACACGCACGAGCGCAAGGATCACGCCTTGCGGTACGCCCTCACTGCCAGCGGGATGAACACCGCCATCACACCGACCATCCACAGCGCGCCGGCCCACACGTGGTTGCCAGCGGGCGTTCCGAGTGCCATTGCCCGCATCGCGTCAACCATCTGGGTTATCGGCTGGTTGTTGGCGAACGCCTGCATCCATCCCGGCATGGTCTGTACCGGAACAAAGGCCGAGGAGACGAACGTGAGTGGGAAGACCCAGATCAGGCCGAACGCCTGAACGGACTCCTCATCCTTGATCGCGAGGCCGAGAAACGCGGAAACACAGCACGTCGCGATCCCCAGCAGCAAGGCGAGGCCTAGCAGCGCGAAGGCTCGGGCGAGCCCGCCGTGGAAGCGGAACCCGACTCCGTAACCGACAGCGATGATGATGATGAGCGTCACCAGCAAGCGCACCACGTCCGCGCCGAGCCGGCCGAGCAGCACGGCGCTGCGGGCGATCGGCATCGCGCGCAGCCGGTCGATGACTCCAGTTTTGAGCTCCATCGCAAGCGAGATCGCGGTACCGAACGACGTGAAGGCTGCCGTCTGACCGATGACGCCGGGGAGCAGATAGTCGACATAGCCGCCTTGGGCGCCGGTGTGGATCGCTCCACCGAACACATAGCGGAACAGCAGTGTGAACATCACCGGCTGGACAACGGTGAAGACAATGAAGGCTGGCACCTTGAACCAGATCTTCAGGTTGCGACGCGCCATCGTCAGCGTGTCGAAGGCCGCCCAGCCCACTCGGCTGCTGATGGTCATCTCACTCATCGGTCGACTCCTGCCCGTCCGCTTCGGATTCCGCGCGGTGCCCGGTGAGCGCCAGGAACACATCATCGAGCGACGGCCTGCGAACGCTGAGGCCCGAGACCGTGATCTTCTTGGCGTCGAGCTGGCGAACCACCTCGAGCAGCACCGCTGAGCCGTTGCGGCCGGCTCGGACGGTTACCTCGGCCTTCTCTTTGTCAGCGACCGGCTCGTCATCGCCACATCCATTGACTGCGTTGACCGCGGACGTCAGCTTCTTGGGATCTGTCACCGTGAACTCCACGACGTCGCCGCCGATCGTGTCCTTGAGATCGTCCGCGGTCCCCTCGGCGATCACCCGGCCGCGGTCGAACACGATGATGTTGTCCGCGAGCTCGTCGGCCTCTTCGAGGTACTGCGTGGTTAGCAGCAACGTCGTGCCACCGGCTACGAGCTTGCGGATCACCTCCCACATGTCCGCGCGGGCGCGTGGGTCAAGACCGGTAGTGGGCTCGTCCAGGAACAGCACATTGGGCTGGGCGACCAGAGACGCGGCCAGATCGAGGCGCCGCATCATGCCGCCTGAGTAGGTCTTGGCCCGACGGTCTCTGGCATCAGCGATGCCGAAGCTCTCGAGCAGTTCATCGGCGCGCTCACGCGAGGCCTTGGCGCTCATGTGCCAGAGCCGACCAATCAGCTCAAGGTTCTCCTGGCCGCTGAACTCCTCGACGATCGCCGCCGACTGACCGGCGAGTCCGATCGAGCGCCGCACCCCTGCAGGGTCGGCGATGACGTCCTTGCCATCGACGATCACGCGCCCGGCGTCAGGCTCCAGCAAGGTGGTGAGGATCTTGACGGCGGTCGTCTTTCCGGCGCCGTTCGGCCCGAGGACACCGAGCACGCTTCCCCTGGGGACCGTCAGATCGATGCCATCGAGGGCCTTCACCTTGCCGAAGTACTTGCGTACGCCTTCGGCGATGACCGCGTTGTCGCTCTCAGCTGTCTTCTTCGCACGTGCCACGACGCCCGACCTTAGTCGGCGCGGGTGACACCTAGGACACCGATATCCCCGCCTCGGATGGATGCGTCGAGAACCTCGACCGTGTGAGCCAGCGCGATCGGCGTGCCGCCCCGCCGCAGCGCGCTGTCGATCTGCATCAGACACCCTGGGTTGGCCGTCACGAGCAGCTGCGCTCCGGTCGAGCGCACGTTCGCGGCCTTGCGGTCTCCGAGCTCTCGCGCCGGCTCCGGCTTGACGAGGTTGTAGATCCCCGCCGAACCGCAGCAGATGTCCGGCTCGCTGATCTCGCGCAGCTCGAGCCCCGGGATGCCGCGCAACAGCTCGCGCGGCTGCGCCCGCACACCTTGAGCGTGTGAGAGATGGCAAGCGTCGTGGTACGCCGCAACGACCGGCAGCGGGTGCCTCTCGGCGACCGGGCCGAGATCGGCAAGCAGCTCGCTCACGTCCCGACACATCGCCGAGAAGGCCGCCGCCCGCTCGGCCCATTCCGGATCGCCGGCAAGCAACCGCCCGTACTCCTTCATCGACGAGCCGCACCCGGCGACGTTGACCACGACCGAGTCGACATTCGCAGCCTCGAACGCCGCGATGAGCTTCTTCGCGCGAGCCACCGCCTCGGGCTCACGACCGGCGTGCAGCGAAAGCGCGCCACAGCACTGCTGATGCGGCGGTACGACAACTTCGCAGCCCTCGGCTGCCAGCACTCTCACGGTCGCGGCGTTCACCCCTGGGAAGAACTCCCGCTGAACGCAGCCCAGCAGCATCCCGACCCGTGCGCGCTTTTCCCCCACAGCGGAGGTGAGCGCCGGAAGGCGCTCACGCGTTCCGAGCGGCGGCACCAGGCCGGCCATCGTCCCGAGCGAGCCTCGCATCCTCCGGCGAACGATCCGTTGCGCACCACTGGCCTGGTATCCGCGCAGCAAGGGCCGGACCGCGCGGAGCCGGCGCGGATAAGGGAACAGCGCGAAGATCATCCGCCGGATGGCGGAGTCGCGCCCCTTGCGCTGCGCCACTGCTTCGACCTCAGCACGCGTCATCTCGATCAACGCGTCGTACTGCACCCCGGACGGACACGAGGTGACGCATGCCATGCAGCCGAGGCAGGCATCGAAGTGGCCGATCGTGGTGTCGTCGAGCGGCGCGCCTTCGAGAACGTTCTTCATCAGATAGATCCGCCCGCGCGGCGAGTCCATCTCCTCGCCCCACAGCAGGTACGTCGGGCAGCTCGGCAGGCAGAACCCGCAGTGCACGCAGTCCGCAACAAGGTCACGTTTGTCGGCGCTCATGCGACGACAAACCGTCCAGGACACATCCGGCCGGCGGGATCGAACTGCTCCTTGATCCGCTGCATCACTGCAAGCCCGCGCACCGGCCCCCATACATCGAGATCGGTCTTCATCTGGTCGGTCGCGCTCGCGACGACCACCTGGCCGTCGAGCGCGGCGACCGACAGCCGAAGCGACTCGAGCGCGGCGAGATCATCCGCACCCACCGATGCCTCGACGACGCCGGTCCCGACGTAGGCGCGCACCCCGGCGCCGGGCATCGCCGCCGTCAGCGAGGCGAGAGCCTCACGCAGTCCGCCAAGCCGATGGGTGAGCTTCAGCCCGACCCCGCCGTCCGCCCACGCTCGCTCCCCGAAGCCAGGCGGTAATGACGTGCCGGCGACGCCGCCGGCCGCCTGGGCTGCCCGATCGGCCTGCTCAGCCGCCGCGGATTCGATCGACTCGAACACCGTGGTCAGCGCGACGCCGTCCCACTCCGCGGCCGTCGGCTCCGCGCCGGTGCCGCGAATCGCCGACAACGCACCCGCAGGGTCATCCGTATCGGTACGGACAACGCGGCGAGCCGCTGCCTTCGGATGAAGTCGAAAGGTGCACTCGGCGATCACGCCAAGCGTGCCGAACGCGCCGGTGAAGAGCTTGCCCAGGTCGTACCCCGCCACGTTCTTCACCACCTTGCCACCCGACTTCGCGACGGTGCCATCGGCCAGCACGACGGTGATGCCGATCAACAAGTCGCGCGGCGTTCCGTATCGCAGCCGCCGCGGACCGCTCGCCGCGGCTGACACCACGCCGCCGATCGTCGCGCTGCGCTCCGGGGGGTCGAGCGCCAGCCACTGCCCCGCCTGACCGACCGTTCGCTGCACCTCGGCCAGCAACGCCCCGGCCTCGACGGTGATGACGAGGTCTCCGGCCGCGTGCTCGACGATTCGGTCGAGGCCTCGGGTGCTGACCAAGACATCGGGTGGTACGCCGACCCCGCCCCAGCGCTCCTTGGATCCGTTCCCGCGGATCCCCACTGTGCGCCCGTCGGACTCGGTCATGGCGAGCATCTCGGCGAGCCGCTCCACCGAGGTCGGTCGGGCCAGGTCAGAAGACATCCGCGATGCCTGCCTCGGCCAGCGGATGAGCGCCTGACCGCCGCCCGGGTCGCTCGCCGCACAGCCGCGGCGTCGGGAAGATCTTGCCCGGGTTGGCGATACCCGCGGGATCGAACGCGCACCGAACCATCTGCATGACGTCCAGATCGACCGCCGAGAACATCTTGCGCATGTGCACGACCTTGTCGTGCCCGACACCGTGCTCCCCCGTGATCGAACCGCCGTGCTCCAGGCACAGTTCGATGATCCGGTTGGACACATCCTCGGCCTTCTCGGTCTCGCCCTTCGCCTCGTCGAAGAGCACGAGCGGGTGCAGGTTGCCGTCGCCGGCGTGGAAGACGTTGGCGACTCGAAGACCTGCCGCGGCTGCCACCGCCTCGATGGCACGCAGCACCTCGGCGAGAGCGGTCCGCGGGATCACGCCGTCCTGGACGATGTAGTCAGGACTGATTCGCCCAACTGCCGCGAACGCGGATTTCCGGCCCTTCCAGATCAGCATCCGCTCGGAATCGTCAGCGGCGATGCGCACCTCGAACGCCTCCGCCGCAAGGCACAGCCGCTCGACGTCGGCGAGCTGGGCCTCGACCTCGCAGCGCGGCCCATCGAGCTCGACGATCAGCACGGCGCCGGCGCCCTCCGGATAGCCGGGACGAACCGCAGCCTCCGCCGCCTCGATCGCGAGGGCATCCATGAGCTCGATGGCAGCCGGGAGCACGCCTGCCGAGATGATCGCGCTCACTGCGTCGCCTGCCGCCTCAATCGTGTGGAACGCCGCGAGCACCGTCTGGACGGCCTCAGGCGCGCGCAGCAGCCGGACCGTTGCCTCGGTGACGATGCCCAGCGTCCCTTCGCTGCCCACCACCGCGCCGACCACGTCGTACCCGACTGGATCCGGAGCTCGCCCGCCGAAGCGCTCCACCGAGCCGTCGGGCATGACGACCTCGAGGCCGGTCACATGGTGGGCGGTGAAGCCGTACTTCAAGCAGTGCGCACCGCCGGAGTTCTCCGCGACGTTGCCGCCGATGGTGCAGACCTGCTGGCTCGAGGGATCCGGCGCGTAGTAGTGACCGTGTGGTGCCGCGGCAGTCGTGAGATGCGCGTTGATCACGCCGGGCTCGACGACAGCACGTTCGTCGGAGGCGTCGACGTCGACGATCCGGTTGAGCCGCGAGGTCACGACGAGGACGCCGTCGGTGCGCGGCAGCGCGCCTCCGGACAGTCCCGTCCCCGAGCCGCGCGCGACGAACGGCACCGCGAGCTCAGCGCAACGGCTCACGACGTACGCGACGTCAGCAACGCTCTCCGCGAGGATCACGAGGCCCGGAACACTGCGGTACGACGAAAGCCCATCGCACTCGTACGTTCGCAGCTGCGCCGGCTCGGTGACGACCTGCTCGCCCTTGAGCCGCGCGGCGCAGTCAGCCGTGAGCTGCGCCAGCGCGTCCATGCCGCAACGTTAGAGAAAAAGGCGCAACAGCTGGGGGATAGCCGGCGCTTTGGGCCCGGTTCCGCTGCCCGGCTGCGCTTGGTCCCGGGAATCTGCCGCGACGGCGGGATAGCGGTCATCTACGACCACATATCCGCCGTCGCATCGAGAACGACCGCAACGGAGCAGCGGTACGCATCCGGGTCGGCAGCTATCCCCTGGTAGTTGCGGGTTGTGCGTTTGACCTTCGAGCGAGCGCCTAGTCCTCGAGCAGGTCGTAGGCGGGCAGCGTGAGGAAGTCCACGAAGTCGTCTGCCAGCGCGACCTGCTCGAAGACGTTGCGCGCGTCGGCCCAGCGGCCCTTCTCGAACGCATCGTCGCCGACCTCGGTACGTATCTCTGCCACCACGTCGTCGATGACCTTGCGCACCAGCTCCGCGGTCACCTGCTCGCCGGTGTCGGCCAGCTTCACGTCGTTGTGCACCCACTGCCACACCTGCGAGCGCGAGATCTCGGCGGTCGCCGCGTCCTCCATCAGGTTGTGGATCGCCGCCGCACCGACGCCGCGCAACCAGGACTCGAGATAACGGATCCCGACGTCCACGTTGGTGCGCAAGCCGGCCGCGGTGCGCTCTCCCGGCGTCTGGTCGGCCGCCAGGATGTCGGCGGCTGAGACGTCGACCTCGGGACGCAGCTTGTCGATCTGGTTGGGCCGGTCGCCGAGCACCGCATCGAACTCCGCCATTGCGGTCGCCACGAGGTCGGGGTGAGCGACCCACGTACCGTCGAAGCCGTCGTTGGCCTCGCGCTTCTTGTCTGCTGCCACCTTCTCGAGCGCGACCCGGTTGATCTCAGGGTCCTTGCGGCTCGGGATGAACGCCGCCATGCCGCCCATGGCAAACGCGCCGCGCTTGTGACACGTCTGCACCAGCCGCTCGGTGTACGCCCGCATGAACGGCACCGTCATCGTCACGCTGTTGCGGTCGGGCAGGAGGTACTGGTCGCCTCGGTCACGGAAGGTCTTGATCATCGAGAACATGTAGTCCCAGCGCCCGGCGTTCAGGCCGTAGGAATGGTCGCGGAGCTCGTAGAGGATCTCCTCCATCTCCAGCGCCGCGGGGATCGTCTCGATCAGCACTGTCGCGCGGATGGTGCCGCGGTCGAGACCGAGCGCCTCCTGCGCGTGGACGAACACGTCGTTCCACAGCCGCGCCTCGAGATGCGACTCCATCTTCGGCAGGTAGAAGTACGGCCGGGTGCCCTTGCCCAGCAGCCGCTGGCCGTTGTGGAAGATCACCATTCCGAAGTCGAACAGGCCACCGCTCATCGGCTCGTCGTCGACGATCACGTGCTTCTCGGGCAGGTGCCAGCCACGCGGCCGCGGCATCAAGGTCGCGACCGTGTCGTTGAGCGCATAGCTCTTGCCCTCGGGTGAGGTGAAGTCGATCCGGCGCTCGATCGCGTCGGTCAGGTTGATCTGCCCCTGGACCTTGTTGTGCCAGGTCGGCGCGCTCGCGTCCTCGAAGTCGGCCATGAAGACCTTGGCACCGGAGTTCAGCGCGTTGATGAGCATCTTCTGCTCGGTCGGCCCGGTGATCTCGACCCGGCGGTCGACGAGGTCGGCAGGCGGCGCGACCCGCCAGGAGTCGTCCTCGCGGATCTCCTTGGTGTCGGCCAGGAAGTCCAGCGTGCCGGTGTCGGCCGCCTGCTGGCGCCGGGCGCGCCTACGCTCGAGCAGCTCGGCGCGGCGTGGCCCGAACTTGCGCTGCAGGTCGGTGACGAAAGCCAGCGCCTCCGGAGTGAGGACCTCGTCGAACCGATCCTCGACGGCCCCGGTCACCTTTGCTGCACTGCCCGACATGCGCTCTCCTCGACTCGGCGTACGACGCCGTAAAGGTTAGTCGGGTCAAATGCCGAGGCGAGCCTCCCGCAGGCGCTCGATCGCCTCGGCGTCTCCGGTGATCTCGATCTGCGCGATGTCCTTGCGGTTGAACGTGTAAAGAACGAGGTCCCCCGTGGGCCCGAGCAGCCGGACCGTCGGCCCGCTGCCACCGACCACGGCACGGCCGCCGTACTCCGAGACCACCTCGACCTGGGTGCCCCGCATCCGCCGTAGAGACATCCGCAGGCTGCGCCGCAGCCGCTCCCATAGGACCGCCTCAAAGGCCCTTGGCAGGTCGCGCGGGCCTTCGCCATTCGCACGACGGACGTCCTCGTGGTGCACGAAATACTCGAAGAGATTCAGTTGCTCGTCCAGCGGCCGCAACAAGAGCGGAGGTCCCGCGGCAACGCGTGCCACGACCTCGTCGAAGGAGTGCACCCGCAGCACGCTTGCCATCACGCGCTCGGTGTGCGAGCCGAGCGGGCCACCCACCACCACGCCCGGGGCAGCGTCAAGACGGCGCTCTCTGACATAAAGGTGTGCCGCCAAATCGGCGGTCGTCCAGCCGGTGCACGCCGTCGGCTCATCAGGACCCAACCGCCTGAACAGCTCGACCAGCTCAGCCCGCTCGCTTCTCGCCCACCCGCTCACGCCTCCTAGGATGCCAAGTCATGACCAATCCGCCGATTTCGGCGGCCCTTGCTGGGCGACGTGTCCTGGTCACAGGTGCGACCGGATTCGTCGGTGAAGCCCTCCTGGAGCGGATCCTCTTCGACCTCCCCGAGACCCGCATCGTCCTGCTGGTTCGCGCTCGAGGCGCGACGAGCGCAGCGACACGCATCGAAGACCTGCTCGCCGGCACGGCATTCGGACGGTTGCGCGACCGAGATGGAGCCGAACAGGTCAAGGCCCTCGTCGGGACGCGGATCACCGTCCTCGAAGGCGACCTCGACAACATCCCGTCGCTGCCGAGCGACCTCGATGTCGTGATCCATTGCGCAGGCGAGGTCTCGTTCGACCCGCCGATCGACGAGGGCTTCGCAACGAACCTCGGCGGGACACTCAACGTGTTGGCCGCGATCGACTCGAGCGGCTCCCACCCGCACTATGTGCACGTCTCGACGGCGTACGTCGCCGGTCGACAGCAGGGACACATCCGCGAAGGCAGCCTCGACCACGACGTCGACTGGCGCTACGAGGCGGAGCTCGCCGGACAGCTGCGCAACCGCGTCGAGGTCGAGAGCCGCACCGCCGAGCGCCTGTCGGAGTTCGGCGCAGAGGCGGAGAAGCAACACGACATCACCGGCGCCTCCTCCGTCGCGGCAGAAGCCGAGCGGCGTCGCGCCGCTTGGGTCGCGAAGGAACTCGTCGCCGCGGGTCGCGAGCGCGGTCGCAGCCTCGGCTGGACCGACTGCTACACGTTCACCAAGGCCATGGCGGAGCGCGCCGTCGAGGAGACTGCCGCGCACCTCCCGGTGACGATCCTGCGGCCGAGCATCATCGAGAGCGCGCTCGAGCAACCGTTCCCGGGCTGGATCGAAGGCTTCAAGATGGCCGAGCCGATCATCCTGGCGTTCGGCCGCGGCGACCTTCCTGAGTTCCCGGGAATCCCTGACGGCGTCATCGACATCATCCCGGTCGACCTTGTCGTCAACGCCTCGATTGCCGCCGCCGCCGAGACCCCGGAACCCGGCAGCCCGGCCTATTACACGATCTGCTCCGGCGCGCGAAACCCGCTGCGGTTCGGGCGGTTGTACGAGCTCGTCCGCGAATACTTCGTCGAGCACCCGATGGTCCAGCGCGACCGCGGCGAGGTCCGGGTGCCGCACTGGAACTGGCCCGGGTCCGCGCGGGTGGAGCAATTGATCGGGCTGGGAGAGCGCGCCCAG
>DATAUF010000131.1:0-25857 GCA_036268405.1 Mycobacteriales bacterium | reverse complement strand
GAGCTCGTCGGCGAGGTGCTTTCCGTGATGCGCGACCTCGCGAAGTCTGGGATGACGATGTTCGTGGTCACCCACGAGATGGGCTTCGCCCGCGAGGTGGGGGACCGGATGGTGTTCATGGACGAAGGGGTCGTGGTCGAGTCCGGCACACCGCGGGACGTCATCGACAATCCGCAGCACGAGCGCACCCGCTCGTTCCTCTCAAAGGTCCTCTAGCCCACGCCTCCTGTTCGAAGTAGCACACGACGTGCCGCAAGTACCGCGGAAAATCGGACAGCGCCGGACATACCCCAACGCTGCGACGCCAGTTGTGTGCTACTTCGAACGGATCGGGCGGGGATTCGGCCAGAGGCGGGCGAGCACTACTCCCTCTATTGCGGCTTTGGGGAGCGCGCCCAGCGTTCGGCTGTCTGTGCTGCCGAACTCGTTGTCGCCCTCGACCCTCACGGTTCCGTCGGGCTCAATGGCGACCAGGCGCTTCACCGACAACGGCCGGTCCGGCAGCGCAACGAGGACAACGCGGCCGACCGCCTCCGCGACGGCGTTGCCACCGAGGCGCACGACGATCCGGTCGCCGTCGCGGAGCGTCGGCACCATGGATGGTCCGCGAACGGTCGCGAGCCGCCAACTCATGATCACTCCCGGTGTGTAGCGGCCGATCCTCGCGGAATAGTGTCCTAGTGAAGATGAAGAGCCGAGTCCAGGAGGACCTGATGCTTCGAATGACGCGCTCCCCGCGCCTTGTCGTCTCCGCCCACTGCGACCTGCCCTGCGGCGTCTACGACCCCGCGCAGGCCCGGATCGAGGCCGAGTCGGTCAAGGCGATCATGGAGAAGTACCAGGACAACGAGGACCCGGTCTTCCGGACTCGGGCGCTGCAGATCAAGGAGCAGCGCGCCGAGCTGATCAAGCACCACCTTTGGGTGCTTTGGACCGACTACTTCAAGCCGCCGCACTTCGAGAAGTACCCGCAGCTGCACCAGCTGTTCAACGACGCCACCAAGCAGGCCGGCGCCGCCGGAGGCAAGGGCAAGGTCGACCCTGCCGACGGCCAGAAGCTGCTCGACCAGATCGCGGAGATCGACAAGATCTTCTGGGAGACCAAGAAGGCCTAAGCGCCTTACCAAGCTTCGTCGATGACGGGTACGTCGCCGGTCCGCCCTGCGCGGGCCGATGACGTACCCGTCATCGTTTCTCTGATCGGCGAGCTCGCCGAGTACGAGCGTGAGCCGGACGCGGTCGAAGCTACCGAGCGCCACATCTACGACGCGCTGTTCGGTCCGTCGCCGGCGGCCTTCTGCCACGTCGCCGAGCACGACGGCGAGGTCGTCGGTTTCGCCTTGTGGTTCCTCAACTTCTCGACCTGGAAGGGTCGCCACGGCATCTACCTCGAGGACCTGTTCGTCCGCCCGAGCGCTCGCGGCGCCGGCCTCGGCAAGGCATTGCTCGTGAACCTCGTCGAGATCGCCAAGGAGCGCGGCTACGGCCGCGTCGAGTGGTCGGTCCTCGACTGGAACACCTCGGCGCAGGACTTCTACCGAAGCCTCGGCGCAGCGCCCATGGACGCCTGGACCACCTGGCGCATCAGCCTCTGACGGGCCACCCGGATCGCCGAGGCCAACCTAAATGGTCTTTCGAGGGGTGCTGAGAGACCCAAAAGGTTGGCCTCGACGGTGAGTTAGAGGTTCGCGGGAGAGTCAGTCTCTGAAGAACCAGGGACTTGCGTAGGCGACGGCGCCGCCGTATTTCGAGTCCTCGAATGGCGCCGAGCCGAGCGGATCGAGTGCCCGCGCCGGGTCAAGGATCCGCAGGAACATCCAGCTGCCGCGTGGCTTCACGGTGAACTCGATCACCGGCTTTCCGGCCCCGGGCACGTGTACGGGGAACACCTCGTGCAGCGTCGGATCGTCCTTGCCCGGCCCGATCACCTGCACCCAGAGCTTGCGGCCGACCCACTTCGGCCCACGGTCGATGTCGAGCTTGATGTGCAGCGGCTTGCCCGCGTGTGCCAGATCCGAGCCCATCGGTACGCCGTTGGCCGTCGCATCCACTCGCAGCCCCGGCTCGCGGGTGCCGAACGTTCGCCTCGTCATGATCGCGCGGCGCACACCCTCGCGGGTCAGGTCCTTCAC
Organism: Mycobacteriales bacterium; assembly: GCA_036268405.1. Lineage (GTDB taxonomy): Bacteria > Actinomycetota > Actinomycetes > JAFAQI01 > JAFAQI01 > DASZTV01. The sequence goes on along the minus strand of DATAUF010000131.1, from coordinate 23,725 downwards.
ATACAGCCCACCCCGGCCCTTGCCGGTCTGCCCGTAGGTCCCGGAGTGCTCGTCGCTGACCCCGCTGAACCCGACCTTCCAGCCGGCGTTGAAGCAGGCGTTGAACGGCTGCGGCAGCCCCGAGTCACGGCCGTACCAGAAGTAGTCCGTCGCATCGTGGCTGTCACCGCCGTCGAAGGTGATCGCGTTGAACGCCTCGATCAGGAAGATCTGCTTCGCAGCCTTCTGGTGGTAGATGAAGTGCTGGAAGTTCCCGAAGTACCCCGGATGGTTGAAGCTGGCGATCGCGTCGGCGCCACCGCCGAGCAGGCCGGTGCCTGGCGCGGTGGTGAGCCACTCGTAGAACGGCGTGATCTCCGCGGTGTTCGGCAGCGCGTCGAACAGCGGCGACACCGGCGCCAGGGGCGGGAACACGCGGTACGCCTCGCCGACCTCCGACCCGGTGATCAGCGCACCCTCGTGCAGCGGATCGGTGAAGTCCTGACCGAAGAAGACGCTGATGTGGCCGATGGTGGGCGTGCTGTATTCGAAACCGCGGAACGACACGAACTTCCCCGGCTCGTAAGCCTCGTCGGCGATCTTCGCCATCGTTTCCCAGTCGTTGTCATCAATGCCGGTGATGAAGCGGCATCCGCCGTCCTGCCACTTCGAGCAGACGTGCTCGCCGAGCCCGTAGCCGCCAGAGACCGCGTGCTCAGTCATGCAGGCAACATCGAGTCCGGCAGCCTTCAGATGATGCAGCGACTTGTACGGGTCACCTTCGGCGTCACCGGAGATGAAGCTGTGGTTGTGCAGGTCGGAGTGCACGAGCGTCAGCGACTTGGAGTGGTCCAGCCGCGACTGGCGGGATGCGCCGGTGGTCCCTGACAGCCCGCCGAGGGTCGAGCCGAATGCCGGCCGCACCGCAGCGGCTGCGCCGGCGAGAGCCATGCCCTTGACGAACGTACGGCGCTGCAGCGGTTTCATAACTGAGCATTCTCCATCCGCCGGTCGGGAATCAGCCAGATAGCTGCGACCACGATGTAGAGCGCCACGGATACCCAACGATTGACGAAAGCAAGTGGAATCGCTGCCAGGTAGAGCAGCGGTGAGATCTTGCCCTTCGCGTCACGTCCGACTGCCACGGCGATCTCGGACCCCTCGCCCTGTTCGCGGATGATCGCGGTCTGCAGCAAGTAGTACGCGATGGCGGCGCCGACGCACACCACGCCGTACGCCGCTGTAGGCGCCGCATGGAAGTGGTTCTCGCCCATCCAGCCCGTGGCGAACGGGAAAAGCGACAGCCAGAAGAGCAGATGGAGGTTTGCCCAGAGGATCAGCCCGTTGATCCGGTGGGTCGCCTGGAGCATGTGGTGGTGGTTGTTCCAGTAGATGCCCAAGTAGACGAAGCTCAGCAAATAGGTGAAAAAGACCGGCACCAGCGGTCGCAGCGCATGAAATCCGCTGCCATGGGGCACGTGAAGCTCGAGCACCATGATCGTTATCAGGATGGCGATGACACCGTCGCTGAACGCCTCGAGGCGGCCCTTGGGCACGTGCGAAACGTTAATGGTCCGGCAGCGGTGTGACGTCGAACGAACCGTGGTGACCTGGTCTACGTTGGAATACGCAAACCACGCGAACAAGCACACATAGGGAGCATCAGTGACAGAGGTGTCCAAGGCCACAGACGTCGCAGCGGTCACTCCGCGCGATGTGGTCGTGATCACCCTGCCGGCGGCGGGTGCCTACCTGACCGTCCTCCGCACCGCCACGGCCGGGCTGGCGGCACGCCTGGACTTCACGATCGATGAGATCGAGGACCTGCGGATCGCGGTCGACGAGGCGTGCGCGATGTTGCTGCCCCAGGCCGTGCCCGGCGCCGACCTCACCTGCGAGTTCACGCTCGACGACAACCGGATGAACGTCGCGGTGAGCGTGCTCACGCTCGACGGCGAGGAGCCGTCACGCGACACGTTCGCCTGGACCGTGCTCGCAGCACTAGCTGGTGAGGTCGAAAGCGGTACGGATCATGAGAAGCGGGTAACGATCACCTTGTGCAAGCAGCGGAGCGGGTCGGGACGATGACCACCGAACCCGTCGCGCCGGAGCAGCGCGGCGGCGGAGTCAACGGGGTCAACGAGATCGACGTCCCACCGGAGCCCACGCCGCCCGCCGTCGCAGAGTCAGACCTGCGGCCTGATCGTGCACGCGCCCGCGAGCTGTTCGCCGAGATCGTCGCGCTGCCACAGGATGACCCTCGGCGGCGCCCGATGCGCGACGAGCTCGTCGAGATGCACCTGCCGCTCGTCCAGTACCTCGCGCGCCGGTTCCGCAACCGCGGCGAGCCGTACGACGACCTCGTGCAGGTCGCGACGATCGGTCTGATCAAGTCGATCGACCGTTTCGACCTCGAACGAGGCGTGGAGTTCTCGACGTACGCGACCCCGACCATCGTCGGCGAGGTCAAGCGACACTTCCGCGACAAGGGCTGGGCGATCCGGGTTCCGCGCCGCCTGCAGGAGATGAAGCTCGCGCTGACCAAGGCAACCGGCGAGCTGTCACAGCGCAACGGCCGCGCCCCCACGGTGGCGGAGCTGGCCAGGCATCTGGAGATCACCGAGGACGAGGTGCTCGAAGGCCTGGAGTCGAGCAACGCCTACTCGGCCATCTCGCTCGACGCACCGGATCTCGACGACGAGTCGACAGCCATGTCGGACACGCTCGGCGAGACCGACCAGGCACTCGAGGGCGTGGAGTACCGGGAGTCGCTCAAGCCTCTGCTCGAGCAGCTCCCGCCGCGGGAGAAGCGCATTCTGCTGCTGCGGTTCTTCGCCAACATGACGCAGTCACAGATCGCCGCCGAACTCGGCATCTCGCAGATGCACGTGTCGCGGCTGATCACGCGCACGCTCGCGCACCTACGCGAAGGCCTCCTCGCCGAGGACTGATCTCGTCCCGAAAGGTGGGCTAGATGCCGCCGAGGGCCTGTCGGCTCGCGGGCATCGACACCGACACGAGCGTCGCGGCACCGACCGCGATCAACGGCACCATCAACAACGGCAACGTCACGAGCTGGCCCATCCCGACCACGATCGAGAAGAACTGCACCATGTACGTCGGCGCCTGCGACCAGCGGCGCATCCGCCACAAGCCCACCGCCGCGACGAGAACCCCCGCCGCACAGATCAGCACCGTCACACCGAGTAGCTCGGCGGTCGTGCGGTCGTGCGGGTGACCGACGATGCTGCGCACCAGTACCACGGCACCCCAGACCGCGAACGCGAGCGCCTGAAGTGCGACCAGTGCGGCGGCCGCGGTCAGCGAACGAGGACGCTCCATATCGCCCGCGAGGCTAGCGGTGGCCACCCCGCGACCCGATAGCCTTCGCAGATGCGTGCGCTGCTGGTCGTGAACCCGAAGGCCACGGCGACCTCCCCGCGCGAGCGCGACGTGCTGATCCGCGCACTGGGCAGCGACCTCAAGGTGGACCTGGCCGAGACCACCCACCGCGGCCACGCGATCGAGCTCGGTGGACGAGCGGTCGAAGAGGCGTACGACGTCGTCGTCGTGCTCGGCGGCGACGGCACCATCAACGAGGTGGTCAACGGCCTGCTCGGATCGGGCGAGTGGCGCGGCCCGTCGGAGGACCGGCCGGCACTCGCGGTCGTTCCCGGCGGCAGCACCAACGTCTTCAGCCGCGCGCTCGGCATCTCGCGAGACCCGGTGGAGGCCACCAGCGAGCTGCTCGAGGCACTCCGCGCCGAGCGGTCGCGGCGGATCGGCATGGGCCGCATCAACGAGCGCTGGTTCACCTTCACCGCGGGCCTCGGCCTCGACGCCGACGCGGTACGCCGCGTCGAGCAGGCCCGGGCGAAGGGCAAGGTCTCCACCCCCAGCCGGTACACCCGCTGCGCGGTGAGGTCGTACTTCGCGGTCGACCACGGACCTGGCCCGCTCACACTGCACCTGCCCGGCGAGGATCCGGTCAGCGGGCTCTACCTGGGCATCACGAGCAACACGTCGCCCTGGACCTACTTCCGGTCGCAGCCGATCGTGCTGACCCCGCACGCGACGTTCGAGGGCGGGCTGGACCTCGTGGTCCGGGACCGGATCGGGCTGCTGGGGACGCTGTGGGCCGCCAGCGGCATGCTCACCGACCACGGGCTACGGGGCCGTCACTCGCGGGCCTTCCACGACCTCACGGAGTTCCGGCTCAGCTCGACCAGCCCGATGCATCACCAGGTCGACGGGGACTACCTCGGCATGTGCGAGGAAGCCGTGGTGCGCGCCGTGCCCGACGCGGTCCGCGTCATCGCCTGACCCTTGCTCATTGTGTGACGTATGCCACAGCCGATCCGAGCGAGATTCGGCCAACGTCGCTTGCTCCCGGCTGAGCAACCGCCTAGCGTGCCGGTTAGGCCTCTGGACACCCCTGGGGCAGCGCAATAGCGTGCCGGAAGCTTCGTCAGTTTCTTTCTGATGAGGATTCCGGCCCACTTCGTGAAACTGTTCACAAAGGTGGACGGAGCCGCTGAGTGGGCAGGACGACGGACGTCGGCCAAACCAGGCCGACGACCCCCGACGGAAGGACGAGACGCATGGACTGGCGCCACCGAGCCGCCTGCCGTGACGAGGACCCCGAGCTGTTCTTCCCCATCGGCACCACTGGCCCCGCCCTGCTACAGGTCGACGAGGCCAAGGCTGTGTGCCGTGCGTGCGACGCGGTCGACGAGTGCCTGAGTTGGGCGCTCGACAGCGACCAGGACGCCGGCGTGTGGGGTGGTCTGTCGGAGGACGAGCGTCGCGCCGTTCGGCGTCGCCGGGTTCGCACCGCGCTTCGCACGGCGTAAGACCCCCGCCCGCCGACCGGCTTAGGCTGGTGGCGTGTCCGAGGACTACGTACGCCCGCCTATCGTCGCGCTGGAGCTACCCAGCCAGCGCGCCTCGATCTGGCGGTTCCGCGCCACCATGACCGTCCTGCTGCTCCTACTCGTCGTGATCATCGTGTGGATCGCGCACGCGATCGTTCACAACAGCGAAGGCAGCCCAGACGTCGGCAGCGGCCTCGCCCGCTGGCACGTGGCGGTTAGCGCTGTCTCGTTCAACGCCGCTTCGCTCAACGTCGCTCGCTGATCTCCACGGTGGCGATCGTGCCGCCACCAGGACGCTGACGCAGCGAGAGCCGACCGCCCAGCTCGCTCTCCACCAGGGTCCGGGCGATCGCCAGGCCCAGCCGGTGGGATGAGTCGATCTCAAATCCGTCCGGAAGTCCGCGACCCGAGTCGACGACCTCGACGCGAAGGCCTCCCTCGGGGGGCGTTTCGACAACCACATCCACCGAGCCACGCACCCCTTCGCCGTACGCATGCTCGACAGCGTTCTGCACCAGCTCCGACAGGACCATCGCCAGCGGCGTCGCCACCTCCGCCGTGAGCACCCCGAAGGAGCCTTTTCGGGCGATCGCTACCTGGGCACCTGCGACATCAGCCACCATCGCGAACACCTGATCGGCAACATCGTCGAAGCGCATGGCCTCGTCCAGTGCGCCGGAGAGCGTCTCGTGCACCACGGCGATCGACGAGACCCGGCGCACGGACTCCTCGAGCGCCATACGTGCCTCAGGCGCCGCAAGCCGTCGGGCCTGCAAGCGCAACAAAGCGGCAACGGTCTGCAGGTTGTTCTTCACCCGGTGGTGGATTTCGCGGATCGTCGCGTCCTTGCCGACGAGCGCGCGTTCACGACGTCGCAGCTCGGTGACGTCGTGCACCAGGATCAGCGCCCCGATGTGAACCCCGCCCGGACGCAGCGGAAGGGCTCGGAGCTGCACCACGGTGTCGCCGACCTCGAGGTCGGTGCCCGCGGGAGCTCTGCCGCCTGCCACGATCTGAACCTGCGGCGCCCGGTCGAGGCTGACGAACGGTGACGTGACCTCGGCCAGGGACTGACCGGTGAGATCCCCGAGATGACCGAGCCGGCGGTACGCCGACAGTGCGTTGGGGCTCGCGAACGTCACGGCCCCCTCGGCATCGAGCTGGATCAGGCCGTCCCCGACACGCGGGCCGCTCCACTCGGCGACGGTCTCGCCGGGATACGGCCACCGCCCTTCCGCGAGCATCTGGGCGAGGTCGTTGGCGGTGCGCAGATAGGCGATCTCGAGCTGGCTGGGGGTGCGGGAGGCTGCGAGGTTGGTGTCACGTGCCACGATCGCGACGACCTGCTGTCCCAGCCTGACCGGCAGCGCCTCCTGCCGGACCGCGCCGTGCTCGGACCACACCGGATCGCCCTCCCGGCAGATCCGCCCCTGCGTGAGCGCCAGCGCGAGCTGTGGCCGATCTACTGCCGTGACGATTCGCCCGACATGGTCGTCCTGGTAGGCCGTCGGCCCGGTCGTCGGGCGCATCTGGGCCACCACGACGAACTCCTCGCCCGACTCGTCGGGAACCAGCAGCAGCAGATCGGCGAAGGAGAGGTCCGCGAGCAGCTGCCAGTCACCGACCAGCCGATGCAGCGCCTCGCTGACCCCGCCGACGCGTGGCGCCGCGGCATCGGTGAACCCGCGCTCCGCGAGCAGCTCGTCCATCGTCGGCACGGGACGAGCCTAGGAGCGCCCGTGCTGAATCGAAGCCCTAAGCGACGAGACCCACTCTGCGGAGTTCGACGGTCAGGTCGTGCGGATTGGTCGATGCCGTCATGGCGGCGTCGAGGGTGATGACGCCATCACGGATCAGTGCGACCAGGTGCTGGTCGAAGGTCTGCATGCCGTAGTACGAACCGTCGGCGATCAGCGACATGATCCCTGAGGACTTGTCGGCATCCATGATCGCGTCGGCCACGCGACCGGTGTTGATGCAGATCTCCATCGCGACACAGCGACCTTCGCCGTCCGCCCGCGGGACGAGCCGCTGGCAGATGATGCCGCGCAGCGCGCTGGCCAGGGAGATCCGGACCTGCTTCTGCTCGTGCGGCGGGAAGAAGTCGACGACACGGGTGATCGTCTCCTGCGCGTCCGTCGTGTGCAGGGTCGACATGACGAAGTGGCCGGTCTCCGCGGCGGCAAGGGCCGCGCGGACGGTCTCCTGGTCACGCATCTCGCCGACCAGGATCACATCGGGGTCCTGCCGTAGCGCCGCACGCAGCGCAACGTGGAAGTCGTCGGTGTCGACGCGTACCTCGCGCTGGTTGATCATCGCCAGCTTGTCGAAGTGCACGATCTCGATCGGGTCCTCGATCGTCACGACATGAACCTCGCGGTTCAGGTTGATGTGGTCGATCATCCCGGCGAGCGTGGTCGTCTTGCCGGAACCGGTCGGGCCGGTAACCAGGACGAGGCCACGCGGCTCGAGCGCGAGGGTCTCCAGGACGGACGGCAGACCGAGGTCACGAAGCGGGATCGCGCCAACCGAAACCCGCCGGAACACCAGCCCGGCCGACCCGCGCGAGCGGAAGGCGTTGACGCGGAACCGGCCCACGTCGGGAAGGGAGTAGGCGAAGTCGGCCTCGTTGGAGCGGTCGAACTCGTCGACCAGGTCCTCGCGCAGGACCTCGTTGACCATCTGCTCGGTGTCGGTAGGCGTCAGGTCACGTGTTTCGAGCTTGCGCAGGCGGCCGTCGATGCGCACGCGTGGCGGAGACCCGACCTTGCAATGCAGGTCGGAGCCCCCGCAGTCGACGAGCGCGCGCAGGAACGGCTCGATCATGAGCGCCGAGGTCACACAGTCTCCTTCGGCCTGATCGCCGACCACCTTGACCGCATATCGATGCCCCCAACCGACGTCACCTAGCCGATAACGGCGATGACGTCGCCTTCCTGTACGACCTGGCCCTCTTCCACCAGGAGCTGGCTGACGGTGCCGCCGCCTTCGGCGAGCACCGGAATCTCCATTTTCATCGACTCCAGGATGACAAGCGTGTCGCCGTCCGCGACCTGGTCACCGGCCGCTACGAGCACCTTCCATACGTTCGCCACCATCTCGGCCCGGACCTCTGCCACGCTTACTCCGATCTAGTGAGACTCAGCGTGAGCGTAGATCACGAGCGGCCGTCGAGCTCTCGCTGCAATCGCTCCGCGGCGGCCCGCCAGTGGGCTGCCTCTGCCTGGGCCTTGCGGAGCTCGGTCATCAGCCCCGCCACGACCTCGCCCGTCACCCGATCGGGCGTACCAGGCTGCACATCACGCGCCTGCCGCCGCGAGACGACGTATCCGGCCACCACCACGGCCACGAAGCCGAGCAGGATCGCGACGCCGACGACGACCTTCAGCGGCCCGTCCACTCCGGCGGGCGCTTCTCGAAGAACGCGGTGATGCCCTCCGTGGCGTCCTTCGTGGTCGTAAGCAGCGACAGCTGAGCCTGCATCGCCTCGAGCGCTGCCTGGAGCGAGGGCGTCTCGGAGGCGCTGAGCCAGGCGGCCTTGCCGAGCCGGACCGCCACCGGCGCCGCCGCGGCGAGCTTCGCGACATAGGCGTCGAACTCGGCATCGAATGCGGTGTCGCTGAACACACGTGACACCAGGCCCATCTCGTACGCCGTATGCGCGTCGAAGCGGTCGCCCGCGAGCATCCGGTCCATGGCGTGCTTCGGCGAGATGTGGCGGGCGAGGAGCGCGCTGACCATGAACGGCCACAAGCCCCGATCCACCTCGGGCATGCCAAATGACGCGCTCTCGCGGGCGAGCACCACATCGGCGCCGGCGGCGAGGCCGATGCCACCGGCCAGGCACAACCCCTGCACCCTGGCGACGATCGGCGCCGGGCACTCGCGCATCGCGATGACCAGCTTGGCGAGCAGCCCTCGGCCCTCATGCTGCTCGAGCCCGGTCGCGTCGTTGGACATCACCGCGAGATCGGCGCCCGCGCAGAACACCCGCTCGCCCGCGGATGCCACCACCACCACCCGCACCTCGGGATCGCTCGAGGCCGCGGTAACTCCGTCGAGCAGCCCACGCATCACGTCGGCGGACAGCGCGTTGCGCTTCTCCTCGCGGTTGATGGTCAGCCGCAGGACATGCCCATCACGCTCGGACAGAAGATCGGCGCTCATACGTCCTCTTCCCCACCCTCCACCCAGATCTCGAGCCGGCTGCGCCGGCTCATATCTTCATTCTGTCGATGATTGCGGTGTCGTAGGCGCCGGAGGTGAATGAGGGGTCCGCCAGCAGACGGGTGAAGAACGCGAGATTGGTCTTGAGGCCCTCGACCCGGAAGGACTCGACAGCGCCCCGTGCCCGGGCCAGCGCCTCGTCCCGGTCGACGCCCCAGACGCAGAGCTTGGCGAGCAGTGGGTCGTAGAACGGCGTCACGGTGTTCCCCGCGGCGTACCCCGAGTCGACGCGGACGTGGTCGCCCGTCGGCTCCTCCCACACCGTGATCGTGCCCGGCGACGGCAGAAACCGCACCGGGTCCTCGGCGTAGACCCGCAGCTCGATCGCGTGACCTTGCGGCGTCACGGCGTCGAAGTCGACGTCCGGCGCCTCACCTGCGGCGATACGCAGCTGGGCGGCGACGAGGTCGACCCCGGTGACCAGCTCGGTGACCGGGTGCTCGACCTGCAGCCGGGTGTTCATCTCCAGGAAGACGTAGGTCTGGCTCGCCGGATCGACGAGGCACTCGACCGTGCCTGCGCCGAGGTATCCGACCGCTTCGCCCGCGCGCACCGCGCCCGCGAGCATCTCGCGCCGCAGCTCGTCGGTCACCCCGGGTGACGGCGACTCCTCGGCGACCTTCTGGTGTCTGCGCTGGATGGAGCAGTCGCGCTCGCCGAGGGCGACGACGCGGCCGTCGGCGAGCCCCAGCACCTGTATTTCGACGTGGCGCGCGCCGTCGATGTAGCGCTCAAGCAAAATCGACGGAGAGCCGAAGAACCGCTCGGCACGGGTGCGGGCGGTGTCGAACGCAGTCCGCAGGTCCGCTTCGTCGCGGGCGACACCCATCCCGATGCCGCCGCCGCCTGCCGATGCCTTGACCATCAACGGGTAGCCGAGGTCCGCGGCCGCAGCGACCGCGGCGTCGACGTCGAGCACCGGTTCGTGGGTGCCCGGAGCGACCGGGACTCCGGCTGCGGCCATGAGGTTGCGGGCGCTGATCTTGTCGCCCATCGCACGCATCGACTCCGGCGACGGACCGACCCACACCAAACCCGCGTCGATCACCGCGGCGGCGAAGTCTGGGTTCTCAGCGAGGAAGCCATAGCCGGGATGCACTGCCTGCGCTCCGCTGCGACGTGCCGCCTCGAGAACCTTCGCGATGTCCAGGTACGACTCGGCCGGCGGCGCCGCGCCGATCAGCACCGCCTCGTCGGCGTCGCTGACGTAGGGGAGCTCGGAGTCGGCGTCGGAGTAGATCGCAACGGTGCGAAGCCCCATGGCCGACGCGGACCGCAGGACTCGCCGAGCGATCTCGCCGCGGTTGGCGACCAACAGGGACTCGAACATGATCCGCACAGTCTCTCCTTCCGCTGGGATGCGCCGGGCGGCAGACTGGCAGATGTGGGACTCGTGCTGGTCGTCGTGCTCGCCGCCGCCGCTGTGGCAGCAGTGAGCGGCGGAAGCTGGGAGTCCCTCAACGCGGCGACGCTTCGCGCCAAACGGCTCGTAATCCTCGCTGTGCTGGCTCAGCTCCTGGGCGCGGTCCTCGCCGATCACGGCGCCGGAAGCCGGTGGTATCCGGCCGGACTGGCCGCGTCCGCGGCTTGCGCGCTCGCGTTCTGTGCCTGGAACCTGCGCGTCGCCGGTGTACCACTTGTCGCCCTGGGACTGATCTCGAACGCGGTCGTCGTGGCGCTCAACGGTGCGATGCCGGTCTCGATCGATGCTGCCTCTCGGGCTGGCGTCTCGACGCTGACGATCGCTACCGGCAACGACCCGCGGCACACTATCGCCGGCTACGGCTCGGTATGGCGGTCTCTCGGCGATGTGATTCCGGTCCCGCTTCCGGCGGTCCCCGAGGTGGTCAGCGCCGGGGACGTCCTGGTCGCTGCCGGGCTCGCGGAGTTCGTCATCATGACGGCCCGTCGGCGACGGGACGACGAGCCAGCGGATCAGGTCGGCGACGGCGCTCCCCACGCCTCCCACGCGCTTTCGACGATCGCGCGCAGGTCGTAGCGAGCCGCCCAACCGAGGTCCTCGCGGATCCGGTCGGCGGAGGCAACGATCCGCGACGGGTCGCCCGGTCGCCGCGGCAACACCTCCGGTCCGGTCGTGAGGCCCGTCACATCGGCAATCATCGAGAGCACCTCGCGAACGCTCGACCCCTCGCCGCGACCGACGTTGTAGGTCGCGGAGCCGCCACCGTTGTTCAGGAAGTCCAGAGCGGACAGATGCGCGTCAGCGACATCCGCGACATGCACGTAGTCGCGGATGCAGGTGCCGTCGGGGGTCGGGTAGTCGCCACCGAAGACCTTCGGAGCTTCACCATTGGTCAGCGATCGCAGCGCGAGCGGAATCAGGTTGAACAGCCCGGGATCGCCGAGCGCCGGCGAGGCGGCACCCGCGACGTTGAAGTAGCGCAGCGAGATGACGCGCATGTCCGAAGCCGCAGCGGTGGCGTGCGCCAGCCACTCGCCGGCCACCTTGGTCTCGCCGTACGGGCTCATCGGCGCGAGGGGGGTGTCCTCGGTAACCCGCTCGACGTCCGGCATTCCGTAGGTCGCGGAGCTGGAGGAGAAGACGAAGGAGCCAACTCCGTTGGACGTTGCCGCCTCGAGCAGCGAGACCAGACCGCCGACGTTCTCGCGGTAGTAGTGCAACGGGCGCTCGACGGACTCACCGACCTGCTTCTTGGCGGCGACATGGATGATGCCGCTGACACGATGCTCACGCAGCGTTGCGCCCACCAAATCGGTGTCGAGGACGCTGCCTCTCACCAACGGCGCGTCGCCGGTCCGGTCCGGACGTCCGGTCGTGAGGTCGTCGAGGACGACGACCGGTTCGCCGCGGTCACGGAGCGCCTTCACGATGTGTGCGCCGATGTAGCCGGCCCCACCTGTCACCAACCAGGACGTCACAACGAGACCCTATTCGGCGGAGAACTCCACGCTCGTGATCTCGATCCGCACTTCGGCGAGCTTGGCGCGAAGGCGGTCCTTCACTCCGTCGGGCGCTACCTCGCCGCCGCAACAACGACCGACGAGCGCCTTGACCTCCTGCTCGATGTCGAACTGCCGCAAACACGGTCCGCACTCGCTGAGGTGCTGGCGTACCTCGTTGCAGTGCGCGTCGTCGATCTCGCCGTCGAGATAGAGGTAGACCTGCCTGATCACCTCGATGCAGTCGACGTCGTGGTGGTTGCCGCAACTCATCGGTCGCCCTCTTTCACGTAGCCCCGCTCAGCGGCGTAGGACTCGAGAGACTCTCGAAGCGCCCGTCGCCCACGGTGCAACCTCGACATCACAGTGCCGATCGGCGTACCCATGATGTCGGCGATCTCCTTGTAGGCAAAGCCCTCGACATCGGCGAGGTAGACGGCCATCCGGAAGTCCTCGGGGAGCGCCTGCAACGCCTCTTTGATGTCGCTGTCGGGGAGGTGGTCGAGTGCCTCGACCTCTGCGGACTTCAGGTCGGTGGAGGCGTGGGACGCAGCGCTCGCGAGCTGCCAGTCCTCCACCTCGGCGTCATTGGACTCCAGCGGCTGACGCTGCTTCTTGCGGTAGTTGTTGATGAACGTGTTCGTGAGGATCCGGTAGAGCCAGGCTTTGAGGTTGGTGCCCTCGGTGAACTGGTGAAACGCCGCGAACGCCTTGACGAAGGTCTCCTGGACCAGGTCCTCTGCGTCGGCGGGGTTGCGCGTCATGCGCAGCGCCGCGGAGTAGAGCTGGTCGAGGAACGGCAGCGCATCGCGCTCGAAGCGCACAGTGCGCTCGTCGACGCTCTCCTCCGCGACCATCGGCGCTGACAATAGCCCCACGCTCATGTAGCCAATAACGCGCCGTTCGACGGCACGATTCCCGGGAGGCGGCTAGGGCGTGTGCAGCCAGCCCATCACTGCTGTTGCTACCGCTGCCGTGTCCTGCTTGAGCGAGTGATCGCCCGGCACCTCGACGACCGGCCGGCGCTTCGGGAACTCTGCCCGCGTTCCGAACGCGTCACGCGCGCCCTGTACGACGAGCAGGGGCAGCGTGAGCGCCGCTAGCTCCTCCGATCGCGACCGTTCCGGCTTTCCAGGCGGGTGCAGGGGAAACGCGAGCGCGACGACGGCGTCGGCACCGACCGCTTCAGCGGTCCTGACCGCGACGCGGGCGCCGCTGCTGCGCCCGGACACGACGAGCCGCCCACGACGCTCGCGCTTCAGCGCCGCGATCACGGCAGACCACGCGGCGTCGAGCTGCGGCGCCGGCGCCGGCGCGCGGTGCCCCTTCACGCGGTAGGGCTGCTCGACGCGGGCGACCGTCCAGCCGTCGTCGGCGAGCGCCTGGGAGACGGCGACGATGTCGGCGGCGTCGATTCCGCCCCCCGCGCCATGACCGACCACGAAGAGCCCGTGCCTCCCACGCCGGGTGAGCGTGACCCGGGCCGGCCCGCCGGGGGTATCGACCGCAAGCGTCCGCGCTACAAGTGACACCAAAGTTGCCCTCACCTCACGCCAGGAATGGGACGATCATCCCGTGAGCGGGAAGAGCTGGCGCGCGCCGACGGCAGATGGCGCCGTGAACGCTGCCGTGCGCGTGCCCGGGTCGAAGTCGATGACCAACCGCGCGCTCGTGCTCTCTGCGCTCGCCGAAGGCAAGAGCGTGGTCCGACATCCGCTCCGCAGCCGCGACACCGCGCTGATGGTCGGCGCGCTGCGCGCGATCGGGATCTCGATCGACGACTCGGATGACCTGCGCTGGCGCGTCGAAGGCCGGTCGTTCACCCGCAACGCTGCGCACATAGACGTCGGCAACGCCGGAACGGTGCTGCGGTTCGTGCCACCCGTTGCCGCACTCACCCGGGGCACGATCAGCTTCGATGGCGACGAGGCGGTACGGCGGCGGCCGATCGCGCCACTGCTCGGTGCACTCCGTGCCCTTGGCGTCGGCATCGACGACGGTGACCGGGGCGCGCCGCCCTTCTCCGTGACGGGGACCGGCACCGTTGCAGGCGGCCGGGTCGCCGTGGACGCATCGGCCTCGAGCCAGCTGGTCAGCGCGCTGCTGCTCGCCGGACCGTCGTACGGCGCAGGCGTCGAAGTGCGTCACGTCGGCGCCGCGCCCGTGCCGAACGCGCCGCACCTGGCGATGACCGTCGCGATGCTCGCGGCGCGCGGCGCGCAGGTCGACGTCGGCGACGACCTGTGGCGCGTCGCGCCCTGCACCCTCGCCGGCATCGAGCAGACGGTGGAGCCCGATCTGTCGAGCGCGGCGCCGTTCCTCGCCGGGGCGGTCGTCACCGGTGGACGAGTTGCGATTCCCGACTGGCCGGAGCACTCGACGCAGCCTGGGGCGCTGCTCCCGGATCTGCTCGCAGAGTTCGGCGCCATCTCCCGCCTCGACAGCCGGGGCCTGGTGGTCGTCGGTCCCGACCGGCCAGTGGGCGCGGATCTCGACCTTCGACGGGCAGGCGAGCTCACGCCGGTGCTCGCCGCGATCGCGGCGCTGGCGGACTCACCCTCCCGGCTGATCGGGATCGACTACCTGCGCGGCCATGAGACCGACCGCCTCGCCGCGCTGACCAACGAGTTGAACGCGCTCGGCGCGGCGGTCGAAGAGCTCCCCGATGGGTTGGCGATCTCACCGAAGCCCATGCACGGCGGCGTCTTCGCGACGTACGACGACCACCGGCTCGCGATGGCCGCCGCGGTGATCGGACTGGTCGTCCCCGAGGTCGTCCTCGACGACGTCGCTACCACCGCCAAGACCTTCCCTGACTTCGACCAGGCGTGGACCGCGATGGTCAACGGTGAGGGAGCCAGCAGCTGACGCGCCAGCCGATCGATGACGAGGACCGCCTCGCCCGCGGCACTCGCGGGACGCGACCGAGGAGCCGGCTTCGCCCGCGACACGAAGACGCCGCCAAGGCGCGCGTGGTCAGCGTCGACCGCGGGCGTTTCGGCTGCCTGCTCGACACCGAGACCTTCGTCGTCGCGATGCGGGCCCGGGAGTTGGGCCGCCACGCGATCGCCGTCGGCGACGAGGTGGACATCGTGGGCGACATCACCGGAGGACCCGACGCGTTGGCGCGGATCGTCCGGATCTCGCCGCGGCGGTCGGTGCTTAGACGCAGCGCAGACGATGACGACCCGGTCGAGCGAGTGCTGGTCGCCAACGCCGAGCAGCTTGTCGTCGTCGCCGCGAGCGCCGATCCGCCGCCGCAACCGCGGCTGATCGACCGCTGCCTCGTCGCGGCGTACGACGCGGGCATCGCGCCCGTGCTGTGCATCACGAAGACCGACCTGGGGTCCCCCGACGAGCTCGCCGCGACGTACGCGGCACTGGACCTCACCGTGGTGCGGTCGGGCCGGCCCGGGATGGAAGCCGCCGTCGAGACGCTGCGCGCGATCCTCACGGATCGGGTCACGGTGCTCGTCGGCTCTTCGGGCGTCGGGAAGTCGACGCTGGTCAACGCGCTCGTCCCGGATGCGACGCAGCGCATCGGAATAGTGAGCGAGCGCACCGGAAAGGGTCAGCACACGACGACCGCCGCGATCGCGTTGCCGCTGCCGGGTGGCGGCTGGGTCATCGATACGCCGGGCATCCGGTCGTTCGGGCTCGCGCATGTCGAGCGGGCGCACCTCGTCGAGTGCTTCCCCGACCTCATGCCGGGCACCGCACAGTGCCCGGGCGACTGCGACCATCTCGACCCGGACGTCTGCGAGCTCGACGCCTGGGTCGCCTCAGGTCACGCCAGCTCCGAGCGACTGGAGTCGCTGCGCAAGCTGTTGGTCAACCGCGACGCGGCCTAACCCAAGCAAAGCTCCTTTACCTGGCAAAACACCCCAGCAAAGCTCCTCCACCTGGCTAAATACCCGGGTAGAGGAGCTTTGCTTGGCAAAGGGGCTAGACGGCGGCGCCGACTGCGATCGTCGCGTCGACCTCGGCGATCCTCGACGCCATGTCCGCCTTCTCGCGGTCGATCAGCTCGGCCTGGTCCTCGTCGGCCTTCATCAGGTCGTCGAGGTTGACACCCGCCATGTCGAGCACACCCATCTCCGCGTAGCACTTCTGGACCTTCTCGCCCCACAGCCCGATGTCCTTGACGCACGGGACGATCCGGCTGAACAGCAGCGAGCGGAACAACTGCTGGAACTCCGAGTGGTCGGCGATCTCCTGGCACTCCTTCACCGGCATGCCGAGCGCCTCGTAGACCTCTGTGCCGAGGAAGCGGTTGCGCATCAGCCAGCAACCTTCGACCACGAAGTCCTCACGCTCGCCGCGCTCCTTGTCCGAGAGCTCCTTGTAGGCGTCGCGCAGCGCCAGCCGGCCGAACGCGACGTGCCGGGCCTCGTCCTGCATGACGTACGCCAGCAGCTGCTTGGCCAGCGGGTTCTCGGCCATGTCACGCAGGACACCGAACGCCGCGAGGGCCAGACCCTCGATGAGGACCTGCATGCCGAGGTACGCGTAGTCCCAGTCCTTCGCCTGCAGCGCGTCGTTGAGCAGCGCGGCGAGGTCCTTGTTCATCGGGAAGACGGTGCCGACCTTGTCCTGCAGGAACCGGGCGAACGTCTCGACGTGACGCGCCTCATCCATGACCTGGGTGGCGCCGTAGAACTTCGAGTCCATGTCGGGGACGGTCTCGACGATGCGGGCCGCGGTGATCATCGCGCCCTGCTCACCGTGCAGGAACTGGCTCCACGACCACGACGCCTGATGGTGAATGAAGTTGTCCTGCTCCTTCTTGTTCATCTTTTCCCAGACGGCGGTGCCCAGGAACGGGTTGTACGCCTCGGGCATCCCGACCGGGTTGTTCGGGTCGACCTCGATCGACCAGTCGATGCGCTTGGTCGAGTCCCACTGCTTGTCCTTGCCCTTCTGGTACAGCGACAGCAGGCGCTCGCGCCCTTCGTCGTACTCCCAGCTGAATCGGGCGGAGCAGTCCGCCGGGACGTCCCAGGTGGCAGTCACATCGGTCGGGATTGCGTACTTCTCGGCTGTGCTCATGACGCACCCTTCATCAGGAGTCGTTCGACCAGTTGGGCCATACGTGCAGCAATCGCCTCGGCGGAACCGTCGGGGCCGTCACTCGGAAGAACCAGGTAGGAGATGGTCAGTCGGGCGACCATCTCGGAGACCAGCTCGACGTCCTCGGCCGGCAGGTCCGGCCAGTGCGAGAGCCAGTACGACTCGATGTTGCGGCGGGCAGCGCCGATGACAACCTCGCCGCGCGTGGTCAGGAACGGCAGCAGGTCGTGCGTGTCGTCGGTGAGCACGGCCTTGAGCAACGGGTTGTCGGATGCCTCGCGGATCGTCCACTCTGTGGCGGCCGCGATCGCGTCGACCGGCCGGTCCGGATGGACCTCGTCGATGAACCTGTTGGTCCCCTCGATGAAGCGCTGTGACTCGCGCTCCGCGAGCGCCTGGGCGAGCGCGTCCTTCGACCCGAACTCGTTGTAGAGGGTCTGCCGCGAGACGCCGGCGGTTGCGGCGACATCGACCATGCGCGCCCGCTGCCAGTTGCCCGCGACGACCACGTCGTACGCCGCATCGAGCAGCGCGTCCCGAGTCGATACGTCGGCAGGCATTGCGAGGATTCTTTACACAGATGCCATCCGTGTCAAGTACCGGTAAGGTGACCCGGTGGCCAGCTGGGAGCCGGACCTTCGGCTGGCGCACGAGTTGGCCGACGCCGCGGATGCGCTCACGATGCAGCGCTTTCTCGCCGCGGACCTCACTGTCGAGACCAAGCCCGACCTGACCCCCGTCAGCGACGCGGACCGCGGCTGCGAGGAGCTGATCCGCGCCCGCATCTCCCAAGAGCGCCCGGACGACGCCGTCCTCGGCGAGGAGTACGGCGCGTCGGCCGGCGGCGACCGGCGATGGGTCCTGGACCCGATCGACGGCACGAAGAACTACGTGCGCGGCGTACCGGTCTGGGCGACGCTCATCGCGCTCCAACAGGACGAGCGCACCGTGGTCGGCGTCGTGTCCGCGCCCGCGCTGGGCCGCCGGTGGTGGGCAGCGCGGGAAAGTGGCGCATGGACCGGCTCATCGGCCACCGAGGCGCGCGCCTGCCGCGTGTCCGAGGTGGGGTCGCTCGCCGACTCTTCGCTGTCCTACTCCTCGCTCGAGGGCTGGGACGCGATCGGCAGGCGCGACGCCTTCCGGGGCCTGATCGACTCCGTGTGGCGCAACCGCGCGTTCGGCGACTTCTGGTCCTACATGCTCGTCGCCGAAGGCGCCGTGGACATCGCGTGTGAGCCGGAGGTCTCGCTGTGGGACCTCGCGGCGCTCAACGTGATCGTCGAGGAGGCCGGCGGACGCTTCACCGATCTGGACGGCGTCGACCGGGTCGACGGCGGCAACGCGATCGCAAGCAACGGCCTGCTCCACCGCGAACTGCTCGCGGCGCTCACCCCACCCAGTTTGTGAACCGCTGCGCCTACCGCCGGCGGCCGTGCGCAGCAGTTCACAAACTCGATTCGGGGTCCGCGAAGACCGGGTGGACGAACATGTTCGGATCGTCGTACCAGGCTCGGGTCACGCCCTCTGGGTAGATCAGCTGGCGGATGATCTTCGCCGGGTTGCCGGCGACGAGGGTGTCGTCGGGCACGTCCCGGGTCACCACCGCGCCGGCGGCGACCAGCGCGCGATTGCCGATCGTGACGCCCGGCAGGATGATCGCCCGCGCACCGACCCAGGCGCCGTTTCCGATCCGCACCGGCACCTCGCGCACCGGTCGGCCCTCCACGCCATGGCTGTCGCTGTCGGTGATGTAGACGTCATTTGCGATCGCGACGTCGTCACCGATCGTGATCTCGAGGCAACACGCCAGGAAGACGCCGTTGTTGAGGAACACCCGATCGCCGATCCGCAGCTTGCCCCAGCCGGTGACGAGAGTGCGCTTGTGGGTCGACCAGATCTTGAAGTGGTCGCCGACCTCCATGTCGGAGGCGTCGACTGTCGGGTTGCCGAGCATCGTCGCCTGCGCACCGACTCGCTTGCAGTGCCGCAGATGCCAGTCGGCGCGTGCCCGCTGCTTGCCGTACGACCAGAAGAACTTCGCTTCCAGCTTGCGGCGGGCGAGCCTCGCCCGCAGGCCGCGTCGGCCTGCCGTACCTGCTGAGCGATCCCCCACGGCCGACAACCGTATTCGGTCGGCGCGCTCCCGTCAGCGCCGGGCGGCCTCGAGCACGGGCCCGTCGAGGTCGTCCATGACCTCGTCGATGGCGGTGGGTGCCGGTCGGCGGACCCGTCGCAGCACCGATGCCCCGAGGATCGCGGCCACGGCACACGCGAAGGCGCCAAGCGCCAGCCCCCATCGAGCGCCGACGTGCTGCGCCACGAAGCCCGCGACCGGCCCGCCGATCGGGGTTGACCCGAGGAACGCCACCGCCCACAACGCCATGACCCGGCCCCGCATCTGCGGGTCGGCGGCGAGCTGAAGAGTGGTGTTGCCCTTCGACAGGAATGTGACGCTTGCGGCGCCGACGGCGGCGAGCGCGACGATCTCCAGCCCAAGGTTCGGCGCGACCGACGCCGCGGCGATCACGACGGCGAAGACGACCGAGGACCGCACCATCGAGGCGAGGCCGACCTTGCCGCGGCCGGCTGCCCAGAGCCCGCCGATGACGGCGCCGACGCCCATCGACCCGGTCATGAAGCCGTAGGTGCTCGCGCCACCGTGGAACGCTCGAGCGGCAACGACCGGCAGCGTGACCTGGAACTCGTAGGCGAGACACCCGACAATCGCCATCATCGCCAGCGGGATGGCGAGACCGACCTGACTTCGGACGTAGCGGAAGCCTTCTCGCAGTTGACCCTTGCCGCGACGGGCCGGTGTTGACGGAGACAGCGTGTGGAGGTTCATTCGGAGCAACGAGCTGACCACTGCGATGAAGCTTGCCGCGTTGATGAGGAAGCAGATCCCGATCCCGCCCGCCTCGATGATCAGACCCGCGGCCGCTGGGCCGACAGCGCGCGCGACGTTGACCAGCACCGAGTTGAGCGTGACCGCGTTGCGCAGGTTGTCCGGGCCGACCATCTCGAGCACGAAGGTCTGTCGCGCGGGGTTCTCGAACGTGTTGTTGAGACCGAGGATCACGGCGAGTACGCCGATCTCCCACATGTTCACCACGTGCGTGATCACGAGCAGACCGAGCACAAGCGCCTGAACACCCATCACGGCCTGCAGCACGATCATCAGGCGGCGCTTGTCGACCCGGTCGGCGATCACCCCGCCGTACGGACCGAGCAGCATCACCGGCAACGTCTGCAACGCCACGATCAACCCGACGTCAGTGCCGGAGTCGGTCAGCCGGAAGACGAGGTAGGACTGCGCGATCGTCTGCATCCACGTGCCGACGAGCGAGATCGCCTGGCCCACGAAGTAGAGCCGGTAGTTGGCGTTGAGCAGCGAGGCGAACGTGTCGTGCCGCAATCGTCGGAGACGGGTCATTGCGGTCCGGCACTCCGGCGCATGGCTGCCACCAGCGCCTCCAACGCGGGAAGGGCCGACTCGACCGTTGCCCGCTGGTCGGGCCCGAGGGCGGCCAGGCCGGTCGCCAGGATCCGGCCGCGCTCGGCGCGCAACCGGTCATGCGTGCGCCGGCCGATGGCGGTCACCTCGACGAGCCCTGCCCGGCGGTCATCGGGATCGGTACGCCGGCGGACCAGCCCGGCGTCGACGAGCGCGCCGACGACCCGGCTGAGCATCGTCGGGTTCATGTGCTCGATCTCGGCAAGCTCCGAGATGCGCATCGGGCCGGACCGCGCGACGACGCCCAGCGCGGACAGCTGACTGGTCGTGAGCCCTGCCCCACGTGCCGTGGCATTGAGCCGCCGCGACATCGCTCCGACCACGGCCCTGAGCCGGGCTGGGACATCCACGTCGGTTGTGGTGGCGAGCGGCATGGCTCCATCATATTTACTTGCCTGCTAGCACGCAAGTTAGATGTGTGAACTGATCTTGTCGGGCGTAGGGTCCAACGTGTGGGCGACTCCGCGGCCTGGGCCGCGTACCGCACGCGCGTCGATGAGCTGCGACGCCAACTGGTGGCGCTGCCGGACGACGCGCCGATTCGCCTGCGCAAGCCGTCTCGGACGTCGAACCTGTTCCGTCCCCGGGATGCCGCCCACCAGGCCCTCGACGCCCGCGGACTGTCCGGAGTGCTGTCCATCGACGTCACCGCGCGGACCGCCGACGTGCTCGGCATGACGACGTACGAGGATCTCGTCGCGGCGACCCTGCCGCACGGCTTGATCCCGCTGGTCGTGCCGCAGCTCAAGACGATCACCCTCGGCGGCGCGGTCACCGGGCTGGGGATCGAGTCGACGTCCTTCCGCAGCGGTTGCCCGCACGAGTCGGTGGTCGAGATGGACGTGCTGACCGGTGACGGCCGGATCGTCACCGCGACACCCGACGGCGAGCACCAGGATCTCTACTACGGCTTCCCGAACTCCTACGGAACGCTCGGCTACACATTGCGGCTGCGGATCGAGCTGGAGCCGGTCCAGCCCTACGTCCACCTTCGCCATGTCCGCTTCGCCGACCTCGGCGACGCTGCCGGGGCAATCGCGGAGATCTGCGACGCCGGCGAGTGGTGCGGCGAGCACGTGGACTTCCTCGACGGCGTCTGGTTCTCCCCCGAAGAGGTCTACCTGACGCTGGGCAGCTATACAGCCGCCGCGCCGCACACCTCCGACTACACCGGACAGCAGATCTACTACCGGTCGATCCAGCGCCTCGACGAGGACTGGCTGACGATCCACGACTACCTGTGGCGCTGGGACACCGACTGGTTCTGGTGCTCCCGTGCATTTGGCGCCCAGAACCCGCGGATCCGCCGGCTCTGGCCACGCCGCTGGCGCCGCTCCGACGTCTACTGGAAGCTGATCGCGCTCGAACGCCGCTATGGCGTCAAGCAACGGCTCGACGCGCGGCACGGCAAGCCGGCGGAAGAGCCCGTCATCCAGGACGTCGAGATCCCGGTCGCCCGCCTGGTGGAGTTCGTAACGTTTCTGGACGCCCAGACCGGCATCGAGCCCGTGTGGCTGTGCCCGCTGCGCCAACACGATCCGCAGGTGCGGTGGCCGCTCTACGACCTCGACCCCGCGGTGACCTACGTCAACGTCGGCTTCTGGTCGACCGCACCGCTGCCGCCGGGCGAGCAGGACGGGTTTCACAACCGCGCGATCGAGGAGAAGGTCCGCGAGCTCGGTGGCCGCAAGTCGCTGTACTCGACGTCGTTTTATCCCGAGCAGGAGTTCTGGGAGACCTACGGCGGGGGTACGTATGAGCTGCTGAAGAAGACCTACGACCCGGACGGGCGACTGCTCGACCTCTACGCAAAGACGGTGAGAGGCCGCTAGCCGGCCCGAAAGGAGACAACAATGTCGCGTTCCCCGATCGCCGACGTCGTTTGGCAGGCAATCGGTCGGCCCGCAATCGCCGTTCGCGGGTACGACGGCAGCAGTGCCGGTCCGGATGATGCCCTCGTCACGGTGGATCTCACCTCGCCCGCCGCGCTGTCCTACCTGATCACGGCGCCGGGCTCCCTAGGTCTTGCTCGCGCCTACGTCAGCGGCGAGATGGAGATCACCGGCGACCTCTACGACCTGCTGACCGCGCTGTGGACCGACGGCATCGAGCCGCTGTCGTGGGCCGACCGCGCCAAGGTGCTCAGCAACCTCGACCCGAAGGCGCTGCGCTGGGTCGAGCCGCCGGCCGAGGAGTTCCGCGCCCGGCGACTGCGCTACGGCTTCCGTCACAGCAAGTCCCGCGACGCCGCCGCGATCAGCCACCACTACGACGTCTCCAACCTGTTCTATGAGTGGGTCCTGGGTCCGTCGATGACCTACACCTGCGCTTGCTATCCCACGGACCAGGCAAGCCTTGAAGAGGCACAGGCGCACAAGTACGACCTGGTCGCGCGCAAGCTCGGGCTCGAGCCCGGCATGCGGCTGCTCGACGTCGGTTGTGGCTGGGGTGGCATGGTGCGTCACGCGGCCAAGCACTACGGCGTGGAGACGCTTGGCGTGACCTTGTCGCGCAAGCAGGCGGAGTGGGCTGCCAAGGCCATCGCCGACGACGGCCTGACCGGCATGGCCGAGGTGCGGTTCAGCGACTACCGCGACGTCGCGGAAGGCGGCTTCGACGCGGTTTCGTCGATCGGCCTCACCGAGCACATCGGCCTCGCCAACCTGCCGGCGTACTTCCAGTTCCTGCGCGGGAAGCTGCGGCCGCAGGGCCGCATGCTCAACCACAGCATCACCCGGCCGACCACCACCGAAGAGGTCAAGACCCGCGGCTTCATCGACCGGTACGTCTTCCCCGACGGCGAGCTCGAAGGTGTCGGCGCGATCGTCTCGGCGATGCAGAACAGCGGATTCGAGGTCCGGCACGAGGAGAACCTCCGCGAGCACTACGGACGCACGCTGCACGGCTGGTGCGACAACCTGACGTCGCACTGGGACGAGGCGGTCCGCGAGGTCGGTGCCGGCCGGGCGAAGGTCTGGGCGCTCTACATGGCCGGTTCGCGACTCGGGTTCGAGCGCCACACGATCGAGCTGCACCAGGTGCTCGGCGTGCGCATCGACGCCGATGGCGGCTCCGGGATGCCACTACGTCCCGACTGGGGCGTCTAGAAACTCAGCGCCCCCGACTGGGGCGTCTAGAA